>JBFMHE010000008.1 GCA_040752355.1 Nitrospirota bacterium
TCAACCGCCCCGCCGGGGCGGCCGCCGCGCGCGGCGGCGCCGCGCTCTCCCGGCTCCCTCCTTTCCGGATGCCGGGCATACAGGGAGGGCATTGAGCGTGCCGAAGGGAGCAGCGCGGTGACGGTCCTCTGGCTGGCGTTCTTCGGCTGTACGGCGGTGATCGTCTATTCGGGGATGAAACTCTCGAAGTACGGCGATATCATTGCCGAAAAGACCGGCCTCGGCGGGACCTGGGTCGGGGTAGTGCTCATGGCTTCGGTCACCTCGCTCCCGGAGCTGGTGACCGGGATCAGCTCCATCACCTATGCCGACGTTCCCGATATCGCCGTCGGCAACGTACTGGGCGCCTGCGTGCTCAACATGTTCACCCTGGCCCTCCTCGATGCAGTGCATCGGCCGGCGCCGCTTTCGGCACGGGCGCACTACGGGCATGTGCTTGCTGCTGCCTTCGGCATGCTTCTTCTGAGCCTGGTAGTGGTCAATCTGTTCCTCGATGAGCGGGCAGCGCCGTTGGGGTGGATATCCCCTTCGAGCCTGCTCTTCATACTGCTCTACTTCGTCGCCATCAGGCTGATTTACTCCTATGAGAAGAGGAGGCTCTCCGAGTACGTGCGGGAGAGGGCCGAGGAGCTGAGATACGAGAAGGTGCCGCTGAGAACGGCCCTGCTCAACTACGGCCTCAATGCACTGGTCGTCATTATTGCAGCGCTTTTTCTGCCGGGCATAGGAGAGGGGCTTGCGAGGGTGACCGGGCTGGGGCAGACCTTTGTCGGCACTATATTCATCGCCGTTTCGACGACGCTTCCCGAGCTGGTGGTCTCTTTCTCCGCCGTCAGGATGGGGGCGGTCGACCTGGCCATAGGGAATCTTTTCGGAAGCAATATATTCAATATACTTATTCTCTCCATCGACGACCTGTTCTTCACGAGAGGACCTCTCCTCGCCTTTGCACAGCCCGACCACATCGTCTCGGGGCTTTCGGCGACCGCCATGACCGCCGTTGCGGTGATAGGCCTTACCTACCGGGCGGAACGAAAGCGCCTGCCCCTGGCATGGGACTCCCTCGGTATCATCCTGATTTATCTGATGAACGTTATGGTGCTCTATATGCTCCGCTGAGCGCCGGTGTGCGGACCGCTTTGCCCGCACGCCTTTATCCACGGCAACCGCCCAGGAATATATTGCATAAATAAAAGCCTTATCAATGCCGGACAGGAGAGGCGCATGAGGGTTATTGCATTATTGTTCGGGATGCAGCTAATATATAACTAAATTAGGTAAATAGTTTGTAAACTCTTTAGAAATGCCCGACTTCGTCCGGGCTACTTTTCAGTGGAGGGTTTGTATGGTAATGAAGAGCAGAGTCGCCTTATTGGCCGCCCTCATGACCGCAGCACTGTTTCTTTTCAGTGTCATGGGAATAGCAGCCGATGCGCCGCAGAAGCCGAAGATCGCGCCGCCCTGCAAGCAGTGTCATAAGCCTGATGAGAACATCCTGCGCGGCGCTTTCGGCGGGGTATCGAACAAGACCGGCACCGTTCAGATCAATATCGGGCCTGCCGCCTGGGTCGTGACCTACGACGATGACACGAAGCTCATCGGCGCGGAGAAGTGGAGCCAGATTCCGAAAGAGAAAGAGATCGCCATCGCTATCAGAGAGCAGGACGGCGGCCTCTATGCGCAGAGCGTTTCGGTCAAGCCTCCCGCAAAGGTGGCCCCCGAGAAGCTGATATCGACCGAAGAGATAGCGAAGCTCGTCGCCATGGGCCCCGAAAAGGGGAATTTCACGCTCGTCGACTCGCGGCCGGCGCCGCGGTACATCGAGGGACATATCCCCGGCTCGATCAATATATACGATGCCGAGTTCGAGAAGAACACGGACAAGCTTCCGAAGGAGAAAGATCAGCTGCTCGTCTTCTATTGCGCCGGCCCTACGTGAAGACTGAGCACGTCCTCTGCAGTTAAGGCAGAGAAAATGGGTTATACCAGGGTGAAAGTATACCTCGACGGCATGCCTGCCTGGAAAAAGGCGGGCAATGCAGTGCTCTCCTCCACGAAGAACCTCAAAGAGATGATGGACAAGGATATCCCCAATGTCCTTATCGATGTCAGGCCGACCGCTGAAGCGAAGAAGGGTCACATCCAGGGCGCTGTTTCGATCCCCGCAAGCGAGCTCGCAAAAGCCAAGGACCGCTTCCCCGGCAGCAAGTCGGCCCCGATCATTCTCTACGGCACTGATACGAAGGCTGCGGTAGAGGCGTTCAAGACCGTGCGCGGCTGGGGCTATTCCAATACCTCCGCGCTCGAAGGCGGTCTCGAAGCGTGGAAGGGTATCGGCGGCCTCGTGGTCAGCGGCGACGTGGGCACCACGGTCGTTTATGTGCCGAAGCCGAGACCCGGCGCGATCTCGATCGACGACTTCAAGGTCGTTGCCGAGACCCTGCCCGCGGGCAAGCTCATCCTCGATGTCCGGGATGAGGACGAAGCGATGCAGGGCATGCTCAAGGGAGCGCTGAATATTCCCGGCGGCGATATCAAGGACAGGCTGAAGGATATCCCCAGGGATAAGGAGATCATCACCCACTGCGTCACCGGCGTCAGGGCCGAGATGGCCTACAATATCCTGAAGGACGCCGGCTACAAGGTGAAGTTCCTCGATGCCGACATCAAGATCGACAAAGACGGCAAGTACACGATAACCAAAGAGTAGTCCGGTTCGCCCCGTTAGAAACTCCCTGCAGCGTGCTGCTGCAGGGAGTTTTTTTCGGAGAGCAGGCATCCTGAAAGGCGGCTGTCACTTCCTCTTGTATAACCCTACGATTTGTCCCTGCGCAATGACATGCCCCTGCATCGCCTTCTCCAGGTCGGCCTTTTTCGCCTTCTTGTCCAGATGAAGCGTCGTATCGAGCGCGTAGAGTTTGAAAAAGTAGCGGTGTGTGCCCGAGGGCGGGCAGGGGCCGCCGTAGTCGTGCCTCTTGAAGTCGTTGATCCCCTGCTCGGCCCCTTTCGGAAGCGCGTGCTCCCCGATCGTCCTCGTGGCCGGATCGATGTTCCACACCACCCAGTGCACCCAGGTGCCCATCGGCGCATCGGGGTCGTCGACGATCAGGGCCAGGGAGCGGGCAGCGGGCGGCGCCTTGTCTATGACGAGCGGGGGGTTGATATCGTCGCCGTCGCAGGTATACTTTTCAGGGATGGGACCGTTGTCCTCGAATACGGGACTGGTAATTCTCATAGTACCCATTCTCGTACCCTCCTTGCCGTGTCTCTTTGAATCGTATCAAAATGATAGCAGGAGAAGAGAAAAAGTCAACGGTCCGAACAGGGTAGTGCAGGAAGGATATAACACTGCAGGATGGTACACGGCAGCGCTCTCCCGCGTAATAGTGAGAGGGCCGGTCGGACCGTTACTGACATCCGATAATCTTCTCCTGATGGCCAATCCGGATCGTTATCTCAGAAAAGAAGGTGACCGAATCGGCCTTGGTCCATAGCCCGACAAATCCCTCGACCGGCTGTTCAGCCGTGTGCTCTACTACCACTCTGCCGTCGAGACAGCCCCTTATACGATTTCCGCTTACTTCAACCTTGAGCTCATACCAGGTGCCGGACCGTATCGTCTCCTGCGCGCCGACGCGCTTAATCCTCTTATTGTTGACATACTCGAAGAGTATCACGTTATCTTCGAGCGCATTGATCCGGAGCACGAAGTAGTTGCTCGCGTTGCGCACGCCGAAAGCGATACCCCCCGCTCTGTCGATATGTCCGCCGATCGGTTTTACGCGAACGCTGACCGACCCATCGGCCATCTCGCTGTCTTTTGCGATGGCTAGAGGAAAATAGTAGTAGGCCTCTATAGTATCGAGGAACTCCTGGAGCGACGGGCCGACAAATTTCCCCACGATTCCCGCCACTCCCGACGAAAGAGTGAAACCAGACTTTGAGCCGTCCTGGACGCAACAGCTCTGATCATCTTCCCGGTCTCTTTTCCAGTAGCCGCCGTAGGTGTAAAAGTTGCTCAACTGATCGGCCCGTCCTTTCGAGAGGAGGTCATAGTCGCCCTTGAAGAATGCGGCGATCGCTCTCTCTACGTCGCCCTGGCTCGAGAGCGCCATATCCAGAAGCCGGGAACAGGCAAGGAGCCTTCCCAACCGGTCGAGTCTGTCTTCAGTCGAAGCGCGGTCATAGCCGGTGAGGTACGCTTCCAGAAGATCGCCTTTCGCGGACACCTGGAACCCCAATCGCTGTAAGACACCGCCGAGGAATGAGACCCTCAACGATTTTCCGTAATAGTTTCCTGCACCTCCGGCGAACTGGAGGGCGATATAGTTCTGCGTGCTTCTATTTCCGCAGAACGCATCAAGGGTTGCAAAGTGGTAGCCGAACTTCGCGCTGAGATTCAGGTAGTCTCCGGAGAGAACCGCATAACTGGTGCCTCCCGGTATCTCCCCGAATTCGGAAATCGCGCTCGAGGCAAAGAGGGTCATCATCTTCCGCATAGAGAGATTGATCGTTCCTTCCCAGGTTATGCCGGGATAGGTGAAGCCCCTCCACAATGCCCTCATAGGGACCGACTCGATATGCTCGGGGGTAAGGGCATCGCAGGTGGTCAGCCCCGGTCTGAGCCCGCCGCCCAGATCCACCAGGCGGAGCGTCAGGGGGATAGGTGCGGTCAGCTCAACCGATTGCGTCCCCTCCGCTTCATCGGTGAGGCCGAACATGCTCTGCATCGCACGTTCGTGGGTAAACCGCACGATATCGTGCAGTGTTTTGCACCCTTCCGGAGAGAAGGTCGACGCCTCCGGATCGATCAGGGCAAGAGAGGCGATCCGGTCAAGGATACGTCTTACCCTCCGGTGGACAGGGGTATCGAAGATGAATCTTCTGGCAGGGTGTGCAGCGCGGGTGAGCGCATCGACCACTCCCTTGTATACCCTCCCGGTGGACGCCGAAAGCGTAATCGTCTCTCCGTCAGGGAGCAGGTCGGTAGCGTTCTTCGTATCCACGAGGGCCGGTATGCCGAACTCTCGGGCAACCGAGGAGAGGTGGCTGGTGATGCTGCCGATATCGGTGATGATTCCGCTGAGCCTGCCGGCGAGGTTCGCATAGTGGGGCGACGCGGTCTTTGCGACGAGGATGGCGTTATCCGGAACCGCCGCCATCCCCTGCCCCTCCTTTACCATGAAGACAGTGCCGACCGCTATTCCTTCAGAGGCGGCTTGTCCTCCCGAAAGGAGGAGCGGATGGTCGGGAAATTCCCGTGCGACGGGCTCCCGATCCTGCTGAGGCTCCGTAATCATCAGGGGACGGGACTGCAGAATGACGATAGTGCCCCTGCTGTCCAGAGCCCACTCGATATCCTGGGGCGTTCCGAAGTAGTTTTCGAGCGTGAGGCTGCAGCGAGCGAGGTCGGCGATAACGGCGTCATTTATCGAGGGAAGCTGCTGCTCGGGTTCCGGCACCTCTTCGAGGAGGGTACCCCCGGCAGCGGCGCGTACACTGCGCTGCTCCTTCCTGCTTATTTCCCTCGCTACTATTTCCCCGTTATCTCGTGCAACGAGGAATGAGTCGGACGATGCGCTCCCCTCCACAAGGCGCTCGCCCAGACCCCACAGGGACGTTATTCTGATGACCTTCCTGTTTTCAGGGTCAATCCCTCCCGTATAGATAACGCCGCTGGCCCGTGCATCGACCATGACCGTTCCCGCAACGCACATGGGAGTCTCCCGGTCGTCCAGCCCGTAATGCATCCGGTAGGAAATGGCCCTGCTGGAATACTTGCCCGCAACAACGGTCTTATAGGCTTCGATAAGGTGTGATCGTGTAACGTTGAGCACCGAGGTGTACTGTCCGGCAAAGGTGGCCTCCGAATCCTCGCCTATGGCGCTGCTCCTCATGGCTATGGGGATGCCGCTGCCTGCCCTCTCCTCGAGAGCGGCATAGGCGCTCATCAATTCCCGATGAAGATCCTGCGGCAGCTCGGCCTTGAGAATCATCATCCGGATGGTCTTACTCATCTCATCCATATCCTCGGGGGAATCAGGGTTGATCTTCCCGAGCTGCTGTTCGATCGGTTTCCTGAGGCGGTTCTCTCCTATGAACCGCTCGAAGGCATAGGCGGTAACGGCAAAGCCATGCGGTGCCGGCACGCCGAGATTATTCCTGATAATCGCGAGATTCCCTGCCTTCGCGCCGACCATGCTCTTCAGTTCAGGGGTAATGTCCTCAAAAGGGAGCACGAGGGCCTGGGAGAGTAAGGGGTAGCGCGGACTGAGATCATCCGAGAGGGCATTATCTATTTCAGCAAGCGTAGCAGCGAGCCGGGCACAGGAGGTGCCCGAGAGGCTTTCGAGCGAATGGATGGCGCCGTAGACCGCTTCCAGCAGCTCCTCGTATGATGTCCGTATCGAGGTCGGGATGAAAGGCTTTCCGCTGTAGTATCTCTGCTCGAGATCGGCAATGATCTTGAGCGCCGTGTGGTTGTGGTTAAGGTAGCTCTTGAAGGAGCGGTATTTCCGCACGTGGGTCCCCTGCAGGTTGATCAGCGGCATGCAGACCTGTCTCCGTGTGAAGATGCTGCGCAGTCCTGTCATAGGTTCCCCTTCCGTACGCTGTGTTCAGGGCGCGGTAGTGGAGCTTACCCGCTGCCCGTACTAAGATGACCGGAATTCTTATGACCGATATCGGTTACTCCTGCCCAGAATACGAGGGTGGCTGCCGCAAGCACCAGTGCTGCTCCTGTAAAAGACGAAGCGAGCCCGAAGCGCACCGCTACGATCCCCGAGACCAGCGGTCCCGTAGTATGCCCGATATCCATGATCGAGCCCAGCACTCCCATGGCCGAGCCATGCGTCTCCCGCCTGCTCAGATCGGCAATAAAGGCGGAAGTCGCCGAGGTGACGATCGAGAGGCTGAGGCCGAACAAAACGCTCAGGAGCAGTAACGGAACGAATGACCGGAGAAGCGAGAGGCTCCCGATGCAGAGCGAGCCGATGAGGGCGCCGGTAACGATCTGAGGTTTTCTTCCATGCTTATCTGAGAATCGTCCCATGGCCGGCTTCGTCAGAGCCAGGGTAATTACCTGCGCGGAAAGGAAGAGACCGACCTCATAGGCGCTGAGTCCTGCTTGTATGGCATAGAGGGGGAGAAAGGTCTCGAACGTCCCGTAGGCAAAGAGGATCGCTGCCTCGGCCCCGCTCGTAATAAGGATATTCCTGCTCGAGACTACCGATCTGAGAGCCTGCAGGGTTTCCTTCCACCCCTGACCGCTCTTCCGCCCTGCATCGGGGTCGGGTATCCTGAGGGCAAGCAACAGGACGACTACTCCCGCTGCTCCGCATACCAGATAAACCGCCTTGTAGCTGATGCCCGGATTGAATACCAGCGCGCCGATAATGCTCCCTCCCGCTATAGGGGCCATAAACCTGCCCAGAAGGGTCGCAGTGGAGAACCACCCTAACCTCTCACCCCTCTCCCTATAGAACAGGTCCGAAACCAGTGCCATGGCGACGGGGATGAAGAGGGCGGTGGCGAAGCCGTGATAGAACCTGACGAGAGCGAGCTGCCATAGTTCCCGCACGAAGAGATAGAGGAAGGGAGCCGTCGAGAATACCGCCGCCCCGATCAGCAGCACCCTCCTCCGGCCCCAGCGGTCGGAGAGCATGCCCGCAGGTATGCTGGCGATGATGCCGGTGAATGCGGATACCGCGGCGATCATGCCGACCCCGGCGGGGTCGCTGCCCAGGTGCGCGGCGAAGAGGGGCAGCACCGGGCTCTTCGAGATGGTCGAGCTGAAGATCGCGAAGAGCCCCGCCGTACACAGCATGGTGAAAGGATCCGGTCTCACCCGTTGCCGCTCCTTTTCCTTCAGCGCTGCTGCCTGCCGATCAATCCCTGTATCTCGCGGTGATAGCCGAGATACCGCTCGAGGGTCATTGCATTCTTGCCGTACTTCGGATACCCCCTGAGTATCTCTTCGAACCTTCTCTCGGCCTCCCGCTCATCGCTGCCTATGTCGACGATGCCGTCGGTGATGATGTCGACGAGCCGGTCGGCATAGATCACGATCCGCTCCTCGAGCCTCCTGAGCGTATAATCTTTTGCCGGAAGCCCGAGCTCCTTTGCCTCTTCTTCGGTGAGACCGCCCCTGATGTGTTTTTCCATTATGTCCGTTACGGCGCTGGGGAGACCGAGGGCCTTTCCCATCTCGGCGCCGATCTTCCCGTGCTCGATCTCGTGCGTCTTCGCTTTTCCGAGATCGTGGAAGAGGGCGCCCCTCCCGACAAGCTCCCTGTCGAGGGGCGCCCCGGTCCGCTGCGCAATCTCGAGGGCTTTCTCCGCAACTTTCCTGCAATGCGCTCTATCATCCTCCGAAACTCCTGCCTTCCGCAGCAGTTCGATATCGGCGTTGCCAGCGGTGTAGGTCATATGAGCTCCCCCTTTACTTCACCCCGAAGTAGGCGAGCGTATCCGCTATCGCCTTTTCGAGGTCATGCTGCACATGTTCGAACTTCGCCTTCAGGTCGTCGTGGATGTGGCGGATGTACTCCCGGTGCGCCTCCGGGCCGTACTTCTCTTCGATCATTCTCCCGTACTCGTACATCTTCGTCACGTCGTGCCGCTCGGCCTTTTTCTCCGGGTCCTTGTCGAGCCATTCATGGACGTCCCGGTATTCCTTCCCCGTGCTCTCGATGCTTGCCTTGATGTGTTTTTCAACAGGCGGCATAATGGTGTCCCTCCCTCTTATTGAGTCTTCGATGCATACAGCATCTCGAATACGGCCATTCCCTTCAGGAGCGCCTCCCCGTCGTCCCTTACCGTTTTTCGTATGCCCGTCAGTATCTCTTCGATCCCCCTCGACTCCTCGTTCCGGTACCGCTCGTCCTTTATGTCCAGCTCGTGCACGATCTCCGCAATCTTTTTGAGCGCCCGGTCCCTGAGCTCGAACGACTTCATCAGCACCTCGAACGTGCAGAGGTCCCCGGCGTGGGTGAACTCGCCTCCCCGCATATCGAAGGTGACGGCGCCTGCTCCCGCGGCGGAGGCGGCGGTTTCGTCGACAAAGCTGAACGACGCATGCGCATCGATGAACGTCCGGATCAGCCATGCCGAGGCCATCCGGTCGATGAAGGGTCTCTTGCGGGTCGCCCAGGTCTTTTTCTGGTAGTCCTCTCTCCGCTTCGGGACTATGGCGGCGGCCCCTCCGGGAGCGGCGCCGGTGAGCTCTCGCAGTTCCGTGCGTACGGCCTTGAATCTCTTCTCGAGCTCCCGTCCCGCCCTGGAGGAGAAGAAGTCTGCCTTCCTGATCTCCTCGAATGCCTTGAGGTGCCGTGCATGCTGCTCGGCGAGCGTCTTGTCTTTCGGTGCGCCGCCCCCTTTCCTGATGCTGCCGACCTTCCGTTCCAGTTCTTCGATCCCTTTCTCTACGGAGCGGTACTCCCGCTCCCGCTGCTGGTTGAAGAGCTCGACGATCTCCCGGTCGCTCATCGTCTCGATCCGTTCGACCCTGGCGAAGCCGCCGTCGCCGTCCATTGCAGCGATCTCGGCGATGAGCCACTGGAGGAGCTCATAGTGCTCGTCACTGTAAGGCAGAAGGTATACGGCGCCTTTGAACTGCAGCGCTCCCGCCTTGAGCAGCTTCCTCCAGACTTTCATCCGGTTGCTGACCGGCTTCGACGGAACGCTGTAGAAGAAGAGCAGCCATCCCGACAGGTCTTTCTGTGATGAATGTATCATTTGATCGTAATGTAACAGTTGATACAAGGAAAGTCAACCCCCCTGCTGCCGCTGCCGGCTGCCGGTGCGGTATTCATCTAGGAAATCAAGGCGTTCGGGTTAGCTCGCTCCTTGAAAAACCGCTTGACAGGAGGGGGTGTTATTGGTTACATTTGATATATACGTAGAGGGGAGTAGCTTCCTCGGCGGGCATCGTCAGCACGGCCGGCAAAGAAGGTAATCGGCCCGGTGCCCCCGGTCAGGACAACAGGACTGATAAGCGAGACCTTTACCACGATGAATAGCTGGTTCGGGCATTGATCGGGGTAAGGGTTTTTTTATATGCACTCATGAACCTGTATGCAAGGATGCCCGCGAGCGAGTCGCGGGGTAAAGGAGGATACGGATGAACGGCTTGAAAACGATGGTGCTGATGGTGACGCTCACCCTCATGCTGGTCTTTGTCGGGGGCGCGCTGGGCGGGAGGACGGGCATGACCTTCGCCCTCATTATGGCCTTCGGCATGAATTTCATTACCTACTGGTTCAGCGACAAGATCGTGCTCAGGATGTACCGCGCCAAGGAAGTGAGCGAGGCGGAGGCGCCCGAGCTCTACGGTACGGTGAGGAGGCTTGCCCACAAGGCGGAGCTCCCGATGCCGCGGGTCTGCATCATTAACGAGGACCAGCCGAACGCCTTTGCTACCGGAAGGAACCCGAGCCACGGCACGGTGGCGGTCACGACCGGCATTATGCGGATCCTCTCGCGCGAGGAGCTCGAAGGAGTGCTCGCCCATGAGCTCGCGCATATCAAGCACCGGGATATACTCGTGAGCACGGTCGCCGCTGCAATCGCCGGGGCGATCAGCTACCTGGCGCAGATGGCCCAGTGGGCGATGATCTTCGGCGGCGGCAGGCAGAACGATGACGAGGGAGGCAATCCCATCGCCGCGCTGGTCATGATGATCGTCGGCCCGATCGCGGCGCTGCTGATCCAGATGGCGATCTCCCGGTCGAGGGAGTACGGGGCCGATGCGGGCGGGGCGAGGATCGCGGGCAACCCGATGCACCTCGCGAGCGCCCTCAAGAAGCTGCAGATGGCGTCCCAGCGCATCCCGATGGACGCGAACCCCGCGACCTCGCACCTGTTCATCGTGAACCCCCTTTCGGGCGGCGCGCTGCTGAAGCTCTTCAGCACCCATCCGCCCATGGAAGAGCGGATCGCGAGGCTCGAGGGCATGGCCCACAGGCGCTCGTAAGCGATAGACACGGAAGTATCCGAGCAGAGAGGCTGAAGGCGCGGAAAGACGCCTTCAGCCTTTTTCATTAGAAAGACATAATGGTGTCGCTTTTATTTTTTTGTAGCGTTAAGCGCGGCATTTCTGCTAAAATTTTTGACCTTAAAAATACGACCCGCCGGGGGAGCGCGACCCCTCGCAGGGGTGGCAGCAAGGAGGCGCAATGAAGAAACCGCTGGTAGGAATTCTCATGGGGAGCGACAGCGATCTGCCGGTCATGGAGAAGGCTGCCGACGTGCTTGCAGAGATGGGCGTACCATACGAGATCGATATAAGCTCTGCGCACCGGCTCCCCGAGAAGACCGCCGACTACGCCAGGACCGCCCGCGAGCGGGGCATCGAGGTGCTGATAGCAGGCGCTGGCATGGCGGCGCACCTCGCAGGAGTCGTCGCCTCGCATACCACGCTCCCGGTCATCGGCGTCCCGCTCAAGTCAGGGGCATTGAACGGGGTGGACGCCCTGTATTCCACCGTGCAGATGCCCCCGGGCATCCCCGTCGCCACCGTGGCGATCGACGGCGCAAAGAACGCCGCCTATCTCGCCTGCTCGATCCTCTCGATAAAGCACCCGGAGCTCGCACAGAAGCTGGAAGCCTTCAGGGAGGATACGAGAGCGAAGCTCCTCGAAAAATCGAAGAAGCTCAAGGAGAGATAGCGCGCTATGCAGAGAACGATAGAAAAGATTCTCGTCGCCAACCGCGGCGTCCCGGCGGTGCGGATCATGCATACCTGCAGGGACCGGAAGATCCCCACCACGGCGGTCTACAGCACGCCCGACCGGCTGGCCCACCATGTCTTCATGGCCGATACGGCGGTGCACATCGGTGAGGCGCCTCCCGTCGAATCCTACCTCAATATGGACAGCATCATCAATGCCGCCCTGCGGAGCAAGGCGAACGCGATTCACCCCGGCTGGGGCTTCCTCGCCGAGAACGAGGAGTTCGCCCAGCGGGTCATCGACGCGGGGCTCATCTGGATAGGCCCCTCCCCGCAGGTGATCAGGATGATGGGAGACAAGATCGAGGCGAAGGTCCTCGCGCAGAAGGCCCACGTGCCGACCATCCCCGGCATCAGCGACGTAACCGACGTGGCGCAGATCAAAAAATGGATGAAGGACGAGCAGGTGGCGTTCCCCATCATGATCAAGGCGGCTGCAGGGGGCGGCGGCAAGGGGATGGCGAAGGTCGACAGCGAGGAGCAGATCCCCCAGGCCTTCGCCCAGGCGCGTTCCGAGGCGAAGAAGGCCTTCGGTGACGAAAAGATACTCGTCGAGAAATACATCGAGCGCGGCAGGCATATCGAGGTCCAGATCGTCGCCGATGAACAGGGCAATGTGGTGCACCTCTTCGAGCGGGAGTGCACGCTCCAGCGGCGGAACCAGAAGATCATCGAGGAGGCGCCGTCGCCCTCGCTCGACAACAACCTCCGCCAGGAGATATGCTTCACCGCCGTGCGCCTGATGCGCGAGATCGGCTACACCACGGCGGGGACGGTCGAGTTCATCTTCGACGCGCCGACCAAGAAGTTCTATTTCCTCGAGGTCAACACCCGCCTCCAGGTGGAGCACGGCACGACCGAGCTCATTACCGGCCTCGACATCGTCGGCATCATGATCGATGTGGCCATGGGCAAGAGGCTGCCCTTTACCCAGGACGAGATCGTCCCGAACCGCTGGTCGCTCGAAGTCAGGCTCAATGCCGAGGACCCCAAGACCTTCAGCCCCTCCTTCGGCACGATCACCCGTCTCCAGATACCGCAGGGTCCCGGCGTACGCATCTCTTCAGGCGTGTATGAAGGCGCCGATATCCCGCCCTACTATGACTCGCTCTTCATGCTGCTCATGACGGCGGGAGCTGACCGGGAGGACGCGGTGCGGACCATGGACCGGGCCCTGAGCAGGAACCTGAGGGTCGAGGGGATCAAGACCCTGGCGCCGCTGCTCCTGAGCATCATCAGGCACCCGGCGTTCATGACGGGGGAGTTCTCGACCCGTTTCATAGAAGAGCATATGGCCGAGCTCATCTCGATGTTCAAGGAAAAGAACAGCGAGGACGAGGCGCTTAAGATCGCGAAATACGTTGCGGAGATTTCGGCCCTGGGCCCCCAGAAGTGGATGTAGGGGAGCGGCGGAGCGCGGAACGCAGAACACTACCGATATCAGGGAAGAGGAGCGCCGATGGTGGAAAAGAAGACCGAGCAGAAAGAAGATAACGCCCAGGGGAGCAGCCCCCGAAAAAACAACGGCAGCTGTCCGGCCCCTGTACTCGTCAAACCGGGCATGTCGCCCCGGGAGGTCGTCAAGGCGGTGCGGTCCGCTCCCGGCGTTTTCCTCACCTCCACCGGCATGCGCGACGCAGGGCAGTCGGACTACAAGAACCGCCACCGGATTTACGATCTCAAGACCCTCGCCCCCTTCTATAACGAGATGGGGCTCTTCAGCGCGGAGTGCCACGGCGGCGCGCGGTGGCATGTGGGGGTCATGAACCGGAGGGAGACGCCCTTCGAGGAGATCGACCTGCTCCGCGAGCTGATGCCGAACGTGCTGCTCCAGACGCTCATCCGCGAGACCAACCTCTTCGGCTACCGTCCCTATCCGAAGAACCTGATCGAATACGTGGTCTCGAGGGTCGATATCGACGTCTGGCGCTGCTTCTCGTTCCTCAACGATGTCCGCAACATGCGCACCGTCGCCGAAGTGGTGATGAAGCGGGGGAGGATCTTCCAGCCCGCCATATCCTTCACGCAGGCCGACTGGACGACCAACGACTACTATCTCAGTGTCGTGAGGGACATGGTCGATCTCTGCGGCGGCGTCGACGAGATCATCCTCTGCATCAAGGACATGGCGGGCGTCGGCAGCCCGCAGCGGATCCGCAGCCTCGTCGATGCGATCAAGCAGAAGTACCCCCGGCTCGAAGTGCAGTACCATCGCCACTCGACTGACGGCATCGCCATGCCCGCGCTCCTCGCCGCGGCACAGGCAGGGGCGAAGATCCTCGATGTGCAGGAGGATTCGCTCACGCGGTTTTACGGCCAGGCGCCCATCCTGGGGCTGCAGGCCTATCTCGAGGAGTCGGGTATCGCGGTCAACATCAGCAGGCCGCATGCGGAAGCCGCTGTCCAGAAGGTCCGCGACTGGATCGGGCATTATGAATGGGCGGAGTCGCCGTTCAAGGGATACGACCACACCGTGACCGAGCACCGGATGCCCGGCGGGGCCTTCCCGAGCTCGTTCGAGCAGGCGGCGAACGGCGGGTTCCTGCACCTCATGCCCGCCATACTGAAGGTGATGTCCCTGTACAACAGGATCATCAGGTACTTCGACGTGACCCCCGGCTCGCAGATCACCTGGGTCACCTGCAGCGGCATCGTGAACCGGTACGACAAGGAGAAGGGCGCCGCCGGCGTGCGGCACATCATACAGCTCCTTACGAAGTTCGTCGAAGGGAAGGAGCAGGTCTTCGAGAGCATGGAGAAGCACGAGCAGGAGGAGCTGCTGCAGCTCTTCAAGAATGCGCCGGGCGACTTCAAGAACCTCCTGCTCGGCGGCTATGGAAGGCTCCCGATGGGATGGCCTGCCGAGTGGGTCTACCGGAGCACCTTCGGCGAGGAGTGGAAGGCGAAGGTCAAGGAACGCAAGGAGACCTCTCCGCTCGAGTCGGTGGCTGACGACGACCTCGAACGGCTCAGGCAGAGCCTGGCCGACAGCCTCGGCAGGACGCCGACGGAAGAGGAGTTCATCCTCTATCTCATGCACCCTAAGGACGCGCTCGAGGTGATCAACTTCAGGGAGCGCTACGGCGAGGCGCCGCTCCTCCTGCCGACGAATGTCTGGAGAGGGGGACTGCAGAGGCCGGGCGACAAGGTGGAGTTCGAGCTCTGGGGCAAACCCTACTGCATCGAGCTCGTCTCGGTGGGCGCCGAGCACGAGGGACTGATCCATGTCGTCATGAAGGTGAACAACAAGACGCGGGTCTACACCGTCGAGACGCCGAGGGCGAAGCGGGTCGAGATACGGATGGCCAAGGGGCCGCACGAGGTCGGCGCGCCGATCAACGGCAATCTCTGGAGGATCGGCAACCCCGAGCGCGGCGCCATCAAGGCCGGCGACATCGTCCACAAGGGAGAGGAGATCGCGAACCTCGAGGCGATGAAGATGGAGAACGCGATCGTGGCGCCCTTCGACGGGCAGATCGTCGAGGTCTGCGTGAAGCTGAACGATACGGTGCAGGAGGGGCAGGTGCTCTTCGTGCTCGCGAAAGTAGAGCCCAAGGCCCCGGAGCCTGCCGAGAGAATCGATTAGCGGGTGCGTTCTCCTGCGGAGAGGTGCTCGTAAGGGTAGGATTTGACGGAGAGGGCGAATTCTTCGACGGCGGGCGAGAGCCGGGCCTTCGACGGCATGATGAGGGAGAGGCTCCTGAGTATCTTCCCCTCCCTGAGGACCGCCAGCTTCAGCCTCCCGTCTTCCACCTCTTTCTTTACCGCCAGTTTCGAGACGATGGATATCCCGATGCCCGCTTCGACGGCCTCTTTTATGGATTCCGTGCTCCCCAGGGTCAAGGCGATATGCATATCGTTGGTAGTGACGCCGTGGGCCTTCAGGTATCCTTCGATCTGGTCCCTCGTGCCCGAGCCCTCTTCCCGCAGGATGAAGGGCTCTCGCGTGATGTCGAGCACGGGGACCACCTTCTTCCGCGCCCACGGGTGGGCAGGGGGGACGATCAGGGTCAGCTCATCCGGCACGATCGGCTCTATGCGCAGGGTGGACCGGGAGACTTCCCCCTCGACCAGGCCGAGGTCGATCAGCCCGGACATGAGGAGATCCTCGATCCGTTTCGTGTTGCTCACGAGCATGCTGAACTTGATCTTGGGATGCTTCCTCTTGAAGTCGATGATGACGCGGGGCAGGACGTGGTTGCCGAGCGTGGTGCTCGCGCCCACCGTGATGCCGCCTTTGATCATGCCGGTGACTTTCCCGATCTCCTTCTCGATATCGGTGTAGTGCTGGAGCAGGTGTTTTGCATGCCGGTAGAGAATCCTCCCGGAAGGAGTCAGCCTGACAGCCCCCTCGGACCGGTCGAAGAGCTTGGTCTCGAAAAACTCTTCGAGCGCCTGTATCTGGAGGCTTACCGCGGGCTGGGTGAGATGGACGATCTTGGAGGCCTTCGAGAAACTCCTGGTTTCGGCGACCGCGCAGAAGAGCTTCAGCTTGATATCCATACGCATTATAATACCACAGTACTATGAGATTTCGTTATGAAGGGATAAGACCGGTGATAAAACCATGCGAATCCGTGTAAAGTGATAGTAAAATGATACAGTGAAAGCGAGGCTCGACGGCAGAAGAGCGGCAGGGAGGATCATGACGAAGCTGAGGAACAGAGAGGATTTGGTGGCGCTGCGGAGCGGCCTGAAAGAGGAGCCGTCCGATAGCGGTATGCAAAAGGTAAAGGTGTGCTGCGGCACCGCCTGCGCGGCGATGGGATCGCACGAGGTCGTCGCCGCCCTCGAGGACGAGGGCCGTAAGAAAGGGCTTCCCCTGGATGTCGTCAAGACCGGCTGCCAGGGCATGTGCCAGAAGGGGCCGGTCATGAGGACCGATCCCGAGAATATCTTCTACCAGAAGGTCCGGCCGGAGCATGCAGGGCCTATGATAAGTTATCTGTCCCGGGGCGAGGACCACTTCAGGCAGGGGCTCTACCGGGAGGATATCACGAGCGAGCCCATCCCCGAGATGACGGAGATCCCTTTCTACAAGAAACAGATGAGGGTCGCGCTGAGGAACAACGACAAGATCGATCCCCGCAACATTCACCACTATCTTGCGGTCGGCGGTTACGGCGCGCTCGAGAAGGCGCTCTTCTCGATGACCCCCGAGGAGGTGCTGCACGAGGTCGACCGCGCGAATCTGAGAGGAAGGGGCGGCGCCGGGTTCCCCGCGGGCCAGAAGTGGCGGCACACCAAGGGCGCGACGGGCAGCGTGAAGTTCGTCATTGCCAACGGCGACGAGGGGGACCCGGGAGCGTTCATGGACCGCTCGATCATGGAAGGCGATCCCCACAGTCTCTTCGAGGGCATGCTCCTCTGCGCCTATGCTACGGGTGCGCAGTACGGTTTCATCTATGTGCGGCATGAATACCCCCTTGCGGTCAAGAATCTCAGGCATGCCATTCGTCAGGCCGGGGAGCTGGGGCTCCTCGGGCAGAATATTCTCGGCACGGGCTTCAGCTTCCACCTCGATGTGCGCGAGGGCGCAGGGGCCTTTGTCTGCGGCGAGGCGTCGGCGCTCGTCGCCTCGATCGAGGGCGAGCGCGGATATCCGAGGACCCGGCCGCCGCTTCCCTCGGAAGTGGGGGGAGGGGTGTGGGGCTATCCGAGCACCATTAACAACATCGAGACCCTCGCCTGCGTTCCGGTCATCATCGAGAAGGGAGCGGAGTGGTTCAGGAGCATAGGGACCGAGAGCGCGCCGGGCACGAAGGTCTTCGCTCTCACCGGCAAGGTGAGGAATACGGGGCTCATCGAGGTCCCGATGGGTACGACCCTGCGGGAGATCATCTTCGATATCGGCGGCGGGATTCTCGAGGGCAGGGCGTTCAAGGCGGTCCAGACCGGCGGCCCCTCCGGCGGCTGCATCCCGGCGAGCCATCTCGATCTGCCGGTCGATTTCGATTCGCTCATCCGCGTCGGGTCGATGATGGGCTCGGGCGGCATGGTGGTCATGGACGAGGACACCTGCATGGTCGATGTAGCGAAATACTTCCTCTCCTTCACGCAGTCCGAGTCGTGCGGCAAGTGCCCGCCCTGCAGGATCGGCACCTACCAGATGCTCCAGATCCTGGAGCGGATCACCAGGGGAGAGGGCCGGCACGGCGATATCGAGCGGTTGATTCAGCTCGGCAAGAACATACAGAAGGGCTCGCTCTGCGGCCTCGGCAAGAGCGCTCCGAACCCGATCCTCTCGGTAATCAAGTACTTCAGGGAGGAGGTCGAGGAGCATGTCTATGACCGCTACTGCCGCGCCCAGGTCTGCGCGGGGCTGGGCGTGTTCATCATCAACCAGACCGAGTGCCTGCGGTGCGGCCTCTGCAAGGAGTCCTGCGCCTTCGATGCGGTCAAGGAGACACGGGACCAGTATTTTATCGACCGCGATTACTGCACCCAGTGCAGGGCGTGCTACAACGTCTGCCCGGTGCAGGCGGTCACTATTCACAAGCAGAGCGTGGTGAGGCTGCAGGAGCAGTTCGGCATACCGTCGGAAAATATCGAAGTACTCGAAAGGAGCGCGCGAATGACGTTAAAGGATCTTCTTCAGAGCAAGCCGATGCGCGTCGAGACCTGCAGTCCCGACTGCATTGTCGCCGATGCGGTTACGATCATGGACGGCAAGAACATCGGCTCCTTGATCGTGGCCGATGCGAACGGGGAGCTCATCGGTATCTTCACCGAGAGGGACATTATGCACTGCTTCGTCAAAGGGGTCCAGTTCAAGAACGAAGTGATGAGGAATGTCATGACCCCCAACCCGATAACGCTCGACGCCTCGGCCGACCTCGGCGTTGCCATCAATCTCATGTCCGAGAGGAAGATCAGGCATCTGCCGGTGACCGAAAACGAGAAGGTCATAGGGATCATCTCCTACCGGGATGTCGTCTCTTACCTGCTCCCCGAGGTGATCTATCTGTCGGAGGACATTTATTAGGTCTATTGACTTAATGGCGTATTTAGGGTAAGTTAAAACTAATGTAAAGGGGAGTAGCTGTTGCAGCGGTGGTCGTCAATACGGTCGGCACAAAGGGATGGTCGGCCCGGCGCCGCTGGTTAGAGCAACCTAACAAGCAAGACCTTTACCTCCTGCGAAGCAGGAAGGAAGAGCGGGGAAGCAGGAACTGAAGGCGTATGCTTCTGGCTTCTCACCTCGTACTTCCTGCCTCTTGCCTGAAAGGGGGTAAAGGTCTTTTTTATGGAGATGCATCGTGGATAAGCTCTACAAGGGCATTCATACCTTTCAACGGTCCTATTTCAAGAGGGAGGAAGATTTCTTCAGGCGGCTTTCGGCGGCGCAGACGCCGGAGGTGCTCTTCATCACCTGCGCCGATTCGCGCGTGGACCCCAATCTCGTCACCCAGAGCAGGCCCGGGGAGCTCTTCATCGTGCGGAACGTGGGCAACATCATCCCGCCCTACGATGCCATCAAGGATAAAAACAGCGTCGCCGCTGCGCTGGAGTTCGCCGTTCTCGTGCTGAAGGTGAAAGATATCATCGTCTGCGGGCATTCGAACTGCGGGGCCATGCAGGCGCTCTACAGCGACGAGGATGCCTTCAGGCGTACTCCCCACCTCGGCGAGTGGCTCGATCTCGCGAGGCCGGTGCGCCGCATCGTCGAACGGTTCTACCCGCAGGCGCATACGTCGTCGGCGGTCCGCCTGCGGATCACCGAGGAAGAGAACATCCTGCTGCAGCTGAAGAATATCCAGTCCTACCCGTTCGTCTCGCGGGCGCTCGAAGAGGGCAGCCTGCATCTCCACGGGTGGTACTACGACATAGGGATGGGGAGCATCTGCTCCTACAATCCGTCGACCGACCGCTTCGAGGGGATCGGGGGCAGGGCATGAGCGGGGAGAAGAGCGTGAAGATTCCGCGGGTGATGTCGACGCAGCATCCCGACAATGTCATCCTGCCCTTTTTCGCGGAGAGCCAGGACATGTCGGGCGACGACGAGATACAGGAGGCGTATTACGCCTATTCGCATCTCGGGATCGATGAGCAGATGTGGGATTGCGAGGGCAAGGAAGTCGACGACTTCGTGGTCCGGAAGCTCTTCACCAAATACGAGCATTTCTTCAAACAGAGGCGGCTGGGGGAGGATGTCTTCCTCACGCTGCGGGTCCCCAATCCCGACGTGGAACGGCAGGAAGCGAAAGTGCTCATCGAGACGCTCGAGAGCATACCCCGCTCGTGCGATGCGGCGCGGCTGTTCTACGGGCAGGATATCCCGTCCATCTTCGAAGTGATCCTCCCGATGACCATGTCCCCCGAGAGCCTGAACAGGGTGTATTATTACTACAAGGACTTTGTCGTCGGGAAGGAGCATAAGCCCTTCTATCCCGGCGACATCCCCATCGCCGAGTGGATCGGCGAGTTCAAGCCCGAGACGGTCAACGTGATCCCGCTCTTCGAGGACAAGGTCCATATGCTCGAGGCCCACCGCATCATGGGCGCTTATCTGAAGGGGAAGGATATCAAGCACCAGCGGGTCTTTATCGCCCGGTCCGATCCGGCCATGAACTACGGCATGGTGAGCGCGATCCTCTGCAACAAGATCGCGCTCCAGCGGCTGCGGAGGCTCTCCGAGGAGACGGGCGTTGCCCTCTATCCCATACTCGGTGCCGGCTCCGCGCCGTTCAGGGGGCATCTCACCCCTGATACGGTCGACATGATGCTCGAAGAATATCCCGATGTCCAGACCTTCACCATTCAGTCGGCGTTCAAGTACGACTATCCGGTCTCGTCGGTCATCACCGCAATCGAGACCCTCAGGAAGACGCAGATGACGCGGGGCTATGACCTTGACGAGGGGAAGTGCATCGAGATCATCGAAAAGGTGTCGGCGGAGTACCGGCGGCTGATAGAGCATCTCGCCCCGCTCATCAATCACCTGGCGGGGTTCGTTCCGAGGCGGCGGATGCGGAAGCTCCATGTCGGCCTTTTCGGGTATGCCCGGAGCGTCGGCGCGACTTCGCTGCCGAGGGTCATCAGCTTCTGTGCGGCCTGCTACTCCATCGGTTTGCCGCCGGAGCTCCTCGGGCTGAATGTCCTTACCTGCGAGGACATCGCCTGCATGAAGGATATGCATGTGAATTTCATGTTCGATATGAAGACCGCGATGTCCTTTTTCAACGAGGAGGTGCTCGCCCTGCTTCCGGATGAGGTGAGGAGGTCGCTCCGGCTCGACTGGGGGGAATACCGCGTACTCCCCGAGTACAGGGAGGTGACGTCGCGGCTCATACGGGCGCTCAGGGAGAACGACCGTGCGAATATCCAGGGGATGCTCGTAGAGGCGGCGCACATAAGAAAGTTCCTGGGATAGCCGCATCGCGGCGGGGCGTGCTGGCTGTTCGAGGAGAGTGAAAACCAGGCTGCAGAACGGGAAAAGGAGGAATACGCCATGAAGCCAAGCGAGAGAGAAGAGGAGTATGTAGCGCGGAAGGAGTATGAGAGGTTACGGAAGATCGAGGAGGAGAAGCATGAGCGGCTCGCCGAAGAGGAGAAGAAGCGGCTCAAAGAGCTCCATCTCATGCGCTGCCCCAAGTGCGGCATGGAGCTGATAGAGATCGACTACAAGGCCATAAAGGTCGATAAGTGCTCGGAGTGCGAAGGGATATGGCTCGATGCCGGAGAGCTCGAGGCCGTATCGCGGCTCGAGAAAGGCGGCCTCGACAAGCTCTTCAGCGTGTTCAAGAAGTAGGCGGGGCGAAGATCGATGAGGAGTCCTGCTGCACCATAGCCTCTGCTTTGGCGATAAGGAAGCATTCATGCGTTGGCATCAGAAAAACATCGAGGATACCATCGGAGGACTGCGCTGCTCTCCTCAGGGGCTCTCCCCTGAGGAGGCGCAGCGGCGCCTTGCCGAGTACGGACGGAACGAGCTCAGAGAGAAGAAGCGCAGGACGCCCTTCATGATGTTCCTCGACCAGTTCAGGGACTTCATGATCATGGTCCTCATCGCTGCTGCGCTGGTCTCGGGCATCATCGGCGAGCCTTCCGATACCATCGCCATCATCGTCATTATTGTCCTCAATGCGATCATCGGCTTCGTCCAGGAGTACCGGGCCGAAAAGGCGATAGCCGCGCTCAGGAAGCTGGCGGCTCCCACGGCGACGGTGATCAGGGGAGGTGTGCCGACCGATGTCCCTGCAGCGGAGCTGGTGCCGGGCGACATCGTGCTGCTCGAAGCGGGAAAGATCGTGCCCGCCGACATGCGTTTGGTCGAGGCGGCGCAGCTGCGGATCGAAGAGGCTGCCCTCACCGGCGAGTCCGTGCCGGTCGACAAGCATACCTGTGCATTGTATGACGAGTCGCTTCCGCTCGGCGACCGCAAGAACATGGTCTACAACGGGACGATGGTCTCCTACGGAAGAGGGAGCGGTGTGGTCGTCGCCACCGGCATGGAGACGGAGCTCGGGAGAGTCGCCGGCATGATCCAGGAAGAAGAGGAGGTGAAGACCCCGCTCCAGAAGCGGCTCGCTGCATTCGGCCAGAAGCTGGCGGTAGCGGTCATCGCCATCTGTGCAGTCGTCTTTATTGTCGGCCTCCTCAGGGGTGAGCCGGCACTCCATATGCTCCTTACCGCGATCTCGCTCGCCGTCGCGGCGATCCCGGAGGCGCTGCCGGCGGTGGTGACGATATCGCTTGCGCTGGGCGCAAAGAAGATGGTGCGGCAGAACGCCCTGGTGCGGAAGCTCCCTGCGGTCGAGACCCTGGGGTCGGTCACCTACATCTGCTCGGACAAGACCGGCACCCTGACCCTGAACCGCATGACCGTCGAGGAGCTCTACGTCGAGGGCAGGGTGGTGGGAGCGGAAGAATTGAGCGCGGAAGGAACAGGCGCCCGGAAGCTGATGCTCACGGCCCTTGCGCTGAGCAATGATGCGCAGCAGGGAGCGGAAGGGGATATCCTGGGAGACCCTACCGAGGTGGCCCTCTACAGCATTGCACAGGAGAAAGGCTTCGAGAAGGCATCGGTCGAAAAGGAGCTCCCCCGTGTTGCCGAGCTGCCGTTCGATTCCGACCGGAAGGCGATGACCACGTTTCATAGCGTGCCTCCCGATTTTCCCGCAGCAGGGAAAGGGGGATTCGTCTCCTTCACCAAGGGAGCAGTGGAGTCGCTCGTGGAGAAGGCAGCGGACGAGCTGACTGCCGAAGGAGTGAGGGAGCTCGACAGGCGGGCGCTGCTGAAGACCGCTGAGCGGATGGCGGCAGAGGGGTTGCGGGTCTTATGCATCGGGATGAGGCGGTGGGAGGCGGTACCTCAGGAGCTGACCCCCGAGGCGGTCGAGACGGGCCTGACGATCATCGGGCTGGTGGGGATGATGGACCCGCCGCGGGAGGAGGCGAAGGAGGCGGTCTCGTTGTGCAAGAGCGCGGGGATAAAGCCGGTCATGATCACGGGAGACCATCCGCTGACGGCCCGTGCCATAGCGCAGCGGCTGGGCATCCTGGAGCGTGAGGAGGGCAGATCGATCACGACGGGGCGGGAGCTGGAGAAGCTGCCGCTGGAGGAGTTCGAGGAGCGGGTGGAGCATATCCGGGTGTATGCGCGGGTAGCGCCCGAGCAGAAGCTGAAGATCATCCGGGCGCTGCAGGACAGGGGACAGTTCGTGGCGATGACGGGAGACGGGGTGAATGACGCTCCTGCGCTGAAGCGTGCGGATATCGGGATTGCCATGGGGATTACCGGCACCGATGTAGCGAAGCAGGCGGCCCATATGGTCCTTTTGGACGACAACTTCGCCACCATCGTCAAGGCCGTCAAGGAAGGCAGAAGAATCTTCGACAATATCCGCAAATTCATACGATACACCATGACGAGCAATTCGGGCGAGATATGGACGATCTTTCTGGCTCCCTTCTTCGGGCTCCCCATCCCGCTGCTCCCGATCCATATCCTCTGGATAAACCTGGTGACCGACGGCCTGCCGGGGCTCGCCCTGACCGCCGAGCCGGCGGAACGCAAGATCATGCAGCGGAACCCCCGCCATCCCCGGGAGAGCATCTTCGCCCACGGCCTCGGGACCCATATCCTATGGGTCGGACTGCTGATGGGGGCAGCGTCCATATTCACACAGGCATGGGCTATCCAGGCCGGCATCGCCAACTGGCAGACGATGGTCTTCACCGTCCTCTGTCTTAACCAGATGGGACACGTTCTTGCAATACGCTCTGAAAGAGAATCCCTTTTCAGGCAGGGGCTTTTCTCGAACAAGCCTCTTTTCGGCGCCTTCCTGTTGACCTTTGTCCTGCAGATGGCGACCATATATGCCCCCTTCCTGAATCCGATTTTCAAAACACAGCCCCTCTCTCTCCGTGAGCTGCTGATCACGCTTGCCCTCTCCGGGGTGGTCTTCATCGGCGTCGAGATCGAGAAGTGGCTGAAGCGGCGGAGCGGTGAGTGATACTCCTTGCCCCCGCCTGACCGTTTGAGGAGGAAGCGTTGCCATGGAAAAGAAGATGCGGTTCAGCGTGATCTATTTCATTATCGCGATAGCCGTGCTCCTTTCACTGCAGAATTATTTTTTTTCTGGAAAGGTTGCCCCCCTTAGCTATAGCGAGTTCAAGATCCTTCTCGCAGAGGGGCTCGTGAACGACCTCACCATAGCCCAGGATATGATCGAAGGGACGTTCGCCGCCGGTGCGCAGGAGCGCCTCATCGCGCTCAGGAACGAAAAGGATAGTGCAGCAGCTGAACAGCTGAAAAAGACCGGCGTCTTTACGGTGGTCAGGATGGATGACTCCGATCTGGTTCGGGAGCTCACTGCCAAGGGCATCCGCTACGCGGCGCGGCGTGAAGCGACGTGGCTCGTCAACCTCCTCTCCTGGATTCTTCCGGTCGTCTTTTTTGTCGCGATCTGGGGACTGCTCTTCAGGCGGATGGGAGCCCCGGGCGGCGGGGGAGGGCTCATGGCCGTGGGGAAGAGCAAGGCGAAGGTGTATGTGGAGGGCGAGACCAAGGTCACGTTCGACGATGTGGCGGGCGTGGAGGAGGCTGAGGAGGAGCTGAAAGAGGTGATCGAGTTCCTGAAGAACCCCCAGAAGTTCCAGGGGCTCGGCGGCAAGATACCGAAGGGCATCCTGCTCGTCGGCCCTCCCGGGACCGGCAAGACCTTGCTGGCGCGCGCCGTGGCAGGCGAGGCGAAGGTGCCATTCCTCAGCCTGAGCGGCTCGGACTTCGTCGAGATGTTCGTCGGCGTCGGAGCCGCGCGGGTGCGCGACCTCTTCAGCCAGGCCGAGAAGCTTGCGCCCTGCATCATCTTCATCGATGAGATCGACGCCCTCGGCAAGGCCCGGACGCTCAGCCCTGTTTCGGGCGTGGACGAGAAGGAACAGACGCTGACCCAGCTCCTCACCGAAATGGACGGGTTTGATACGCGCAAGGGCGTGATCATCATGGCGGCCACGAACCGTCCCGAGATCCTCGACCAGGCGCTGCTCAGGCCGGGGAGGTTCGACCGGCATGTGCTGGTGGACCGTCCCGATATAAAAGGGCGCGAGGAGATCTTCGCCGTCCATGTCAAGAAGATCAAGCTCTCCGGGAATGTCGATATCCATGTGCTCGCATCGATGACCCCCGGCATGGTCGGCGCCGACATCGCCAATATCGTGAACGAGGCGGCGCTTCTCGCGGTGCGGAAGAGCAAGGACATCGTCGAAATGGCCGACTTCGAGGAGGCGATCGAGCGGGTCGTCGCAGGCCTCGAAAAGAAGAGCAGGGTGATGAGCAAGAGGGAGAAGGAGCGGGTGGCGTACCACGAATGCGGCCACGCGATCGTCGCGAGCGTGCTGCCCAATGCGGACCCGGTGCGGCGGGTCTCGATCATCCCGCGGGGGATCGCGGCGCTCGGCTATACCCTGCAGCTGCCGACCGAGGACCGCTACCTGCTGACCGCGTCGGAGCTCCTCGACCGGATGGCGGTAATGCTGGGAGGCAAGGCAGCGGAAGAGCTGATCTTCGGCGAGGCCTCGACGGGGGCCCGGAACGACCTCGAGAAGGCGACCGAGATGGCCCGGAGCATGGTGCGGGCCTACGGCATGAGCGAGAAGCTCGGCCCCGTCTCCTTCGAGAGGAGCCGCTCGCTCTTTCTCGAGCCGCAGTGGGGCGCTCCGCACAAAGAGTACAGCGAGGAGACGGCGCAGCGGATCGACAGCGAAGTGAAGACGCTGCTGGTGGACGCCTATGCCAAGGCCAAGGGACTTCTGTCGGAACGGATCGAAAAACTGAAATCAATCGCCGCATTGCTCCTCGAAAAAGAGGTTATCGACGGAGACGAGCTCAAACGGCTGCTGGAGCAGGACCCCGGGCATTCGTTTAAGAAAGCGGTATAGGGAGGAGCATCTTGAATCAAAGCATATCTGAGCGCCTGTCCTGGCATCAGCGGACGGCCGAGCATTCTCTCGAGGAATTGAAGTCCGGGCCGGACGGACTGCCGTCCGCAGAGGCGGCAGCCCGCCTTGCCGAGTACGGACGCAACGAGCTGCGGGAAGGCAAGCGCCGGAGCCCGGCGGTGATGTTCCTCGGCCAGTTCACGGACTTCATGATCCTTATCCTTATCGCCGCCGCCGTTATCTCGGGCATCATCGGCGACCTCACCGACACCATCGCCATCCTGCTCATCATCATCCTGAACGCGGTCATCGGCTTCGTCCAGGAGTACCGGGCGGAAAAGGCGATGGAGGCGCTCAAGAAGATGGCCGCCCCCGTGGCGCTGACGGTGCGGGACGGCGCTCCGGTGAATGTCCCTGCAGCGGAGCTGGTGCCGGGCGACATCGTGCTGCTCGAGGCGGGAAAGATCGTGCCCGCCGACATGCGTTTGATCGAGGCGGCGCAGCTGCGGATCGAAGAGGCTGCCCTCACCGGCGAGTCCGTGCCCGTCGAGAAGCATACCCGCGCCCTGCACGACGAGTCGCTTCCGCTCGGCGACCGCAAGAACATGGTCTACAACGGGACGATGGTCTCCTATGGAAGAGGGAGCGGCGTGGTCGTCGCCACCGGCATGGAGACGGAGCTCGGCAGGATCGCCTCGCTCCTCCATACCGACGAGGGGATGAAGACCCCGCTCCAGAAGCGGCTCGCTGCATTCGGCCAGAAGCTGGCGGTAGCGGTCATCGCGGTCTGCGTGCTCCTCTTTTTCGTGGGCGTGATGCGAGGCGAGTCGATAACCCTGATGTTCATGACCGCCCTTACGCTCGTTGTCGCGGCGATCCCGGAGGCGCTGCCGGCGGTGGTGACGATATCGCTTGCGCTGGGCGCAAAGAAGATGGTGCGGCAGAACGCCCTGGTGCGGAAGCTCCCTGCGGTCGAGACCCTGGGGTCGGTTACCTACATCTGCTCGGACAAGACCGGCACCCTGACCCTGAACCGCATGACCGTCGAGGAGCTCTATGTCGAGGGCAGGGTGGTGGGAGCGGAAGAATTGAGCGCGGAAGGAACAGGCGCCCGGAAGCTGATGCTCACGGCCCTTGCGCTGAGCAATGATGCGCAGCAGGGAGCGGAAGGGGATATCCTGGGAGACCCTACCGAGGTGGCCCTCTACAGCATTGCACAGGAGAAAGGCTTCGAGAAGGCATCGGTCGAAAAGGAGCTCCCCCGTGTTGCCGAGCTGCCGTTCGATTCCGACCGGAAGGCGATGACCACGTTTCATAGCGTGCCTCCCGATTTTCCCGCAGCAGGGAAAGGGGGATTCGTCTCCTTCACCAAGGGAGCAGTGGAGTCGCTCGTGGAGAAGGCAGCGGACGAGCTGACTGCCGAAGGAGTGAGGGAGCTCGACAGGCGGGCGCTGCTGAAGACCGCTGAGCGGATGGCGGCAGAGGGGTTGCGGGTCTTATGCATCGGGATGAGGCGGTGGGAGGCGGTACCTCAGGAGCTGACCCCCGAGGCGGTCGAGACGGGCCTGACGATCATCGGGCTGGTGGGGATGATGGACCCGCCGCGGGAGGAGGCGAAGGAGGCGGTCTCGTTGTGCAAGAGCGCGGGGATAAAGCCGGTCATGATCACGGGAGACCATCCGCTGACGGCCCGTGCCATAGCGCAGCGGCTGGGCATCCTGGAGCGTGAGGAGGGCAGATCGATCACGACGGGGCGGGAGCTGGAGAAGCTGCCGCTGGAGGAGTTCGAGGAGCGGGTGGAGCATATCCGGGTGTATGCGCGGGTAGCGCCCGAGCAGAAGCTGAAGATCATCCGGGCGCTGCAGGACAGGGGACAGTTCGTGGCGATGACGGGAGACGGGGTGAATGACGCTCCTGCGCTGAAGCGTGCGGATATCGGGATTGCCATGGGGATTACCGGCACCGATGTAGCGAAGCAGGCGGCCCATATGGTCCTTCTGGACGATAACTTCGCCACCATCGTCAAGGCCGTCAAGGAAGGCAGAAGAATCTTCGACGGGATCGCGAAGATGATCCGCTATATCCTCTCGACCAATTCGGGCGAGGTCATGCTCATCTTTTTCGCCCCCCTCTTCGGGCTGCCCCTGCCGCTCCTGCCGATCCATATGCTCTGGCTCAATCTCATTACCGACGGCCTGCCGAGCCTCGCCTTTGCCGCAGGACCTGCCGAACCGAATGTAATGGGCAGGCCGCCCCGGGACCCCAAGGCCGGGATCATCGATATGCGGATGCTGGTGAGCATTCTCTGGACCGGCTTCCTCCTGGCAGGCATCGGGATCGTGCTCCAGGCGGGTACGATGAACGGCGGCTTCCAGGGAAAGTGGCAGACCATGGTCTTCACCTTCATCTGCCTGGCCGAGCTCGGCGCCGCACTCGCCCTCACCTCGGAGCAGCAGTCGTTCTTCAGGATGCCTCCGGGGAAGATCAGGGCAATGCTGGGAGCGGTGCTCGTCACGTTTCTGCTCCAGATGGCGGTCATCTATGTGCCGTTCCTCAATCCCGTATTCAGGACGGTCCCGCTGTCCGGCCCGGAGCTGCTCCTGATCCTCGCCCTCTCCTCGGTGGTCTTCTTCGCCGTCGAGATCGAGAAGTGGATACGGCGGCGTACGGTCCCCTCCAGCCGGTTATGATAGAATAGTGGCTTATATCCATGAAATCATATGCAGTACTGAAAATCGCAGCGAGGAGGCGTTTATGGCTGACGTAGTGATGAAGACCGATTTCAACGATGTCAAACTGGTCAGGCGCGGCAAGGTGAGGGATGTCTACGAGGTGGACAACTATCTCCTCATCATCGCCACCGACAGGGTTTCGGCCTTCGATGTGGTGCTGCCCAACGGGATTCCCGATAAAGGGGCGATGCTGACCCGTATATCCCTCTATTGGTTCGATCAGATGAAGAGCGTTATCGAAAACCATATCGTTGCCACGGAGGTGAAGGACTATCCCGCGGTGCTCCATAAGTACGGGGCGGTGCTCGAAGGCAGGAGCATGCTGGTGAAGAAGGCGCAGCCCCTGCCGGTCGAGTGCATCGTCCGCGGCTATCTCTCGGGGTCGGGATGGAAAGAGTACAAGGAAAAGGGGACCGTCTGCGGGATCGCGCTCCCCGGCGGCCTCGTCGAATCGTCCCGGCTCGATGAGCCGATCTTTACGCCGAGCACGAAGGCGGAAGAGGGTCACGATATCAATATCAGCTTCGATGAGATGAAGAAGATCGTCGATCCCGCCCTTGCCGAACGGCTCAAGGAGGTGAGCCTCGCGGTGTACAAGAGGGGCAGGGAGATCGCGGAGAAGAAGGGAATCATCATCGCCGACACGAAGATGGAGTTCGGGCTCTACGAGAACAGGCTGATCCTGATCGATGAGCTCCTTACCCCCGACTCGTCGCGGTTCTGGTCGATCAAGGAGTACCGGCCCGGCAAGGGGCAGGACAGCTTCGACAAGCAGATCGTCCGCGATTATCTCCTCACCCTCGACTGGAACAAGACTTATCCAGGGCCGGTCCTTCCCGATGAGATCGTACAGAAGACCGCAGCCCGCTACCGAGAGATCGTGGAGATATTGACGAGATAGCGCGCAAGAGCTGAAACGATGAACGATTTCCAGAAACTCATCGATATCATGGCGGCGCTCCGTTCCGAGGACGGCTGCCCCTGGGACAGGGAGCAGACGCGGGAGTCACTGAAGCCTTTTCTGGTCGAGGAGACCTATGAGGTGATCGAGGCGATCGACGAGGGCGCCCCTTCGAAAATAAAGGAAGAGCTCGGCGACCTGCTCTTCCAGATCGTCTTCCACGCTCAGCTTGCGAAGGAGCGCGGCGACTTTACGATGGACGATGTCATCGATGCGATCAGCCGCAAGATGATCGGCCGGCACCCCCACGTCTTCGGCGACGCTCAGTTCGGGACCGCCGAAGAGGTGCTGAAGCAGTGGGAAGACCGCAAGAAAGAGGAGGGAAAGAACCGGGAATCCATACTGGAGGGGATCCCGAAGGCGCTGCCTTCGCTCCTCAAGGCCCACCGCATTCAATCCCGGGCAGCGCGGGTGGGCTTCGACTGGAAGCGCATCGAGGAGGTGCTCGAGAAGCTCGATGAGGAGCTCGACGAGTTCCGGAAGGCCCTCGAGAGCGGGGAACAGGAGCATATCGAAGAGGAGCTCGGCGATCTCTTCTTTGTCCTCGTCAATATCTCCCGCTTTGCCGGCGTCAGCCCCGAGAGCGCCCTCCAGAAGACGATCGATAAATTCGCCTCCCGGTTCCGCTACATCGAAAAGAAGGCCGCCGAAGCAGGACGGTCGCTCTCCGATATGACGCTCGAGGAGATGGACGCCCTCTGGGAGGAGGCGAAGACCTCTCCCGAAAACCGGTAATAAATCAATAATTTTCCTTTTGACATTTGAGGTAAGTACATGGTATAACTGAATATTGCGATACTTTGTCTCGTAATTTCAGTAACCCTTGTACAGGGAAAAAGGAGGACTCAGCAGTCATGGCGTTCGAAGGAAAGGTGAAGTGGTTCAATGAGGCGAAGGGGTTCGGCTTTATCCAGCAGGAGAACGGGGCGGATGTATTCGTGCATTATTCCGCGATCAAGAGCGATGGATTCAAGACGTTAGCCGAGGGCCAGAAAGTCCAGTTCGACATTGTCGAAGGAGATCGCGGACCGAAAGCGATCAATGTAGAAAAGGTCTAATATCCGACAACTATACATAATGAACTAATTCCGAATAGCGGGGCCTGCACAAGGCCCTTTTTTATTGCCCTCTTCCCGGCCTCTCCCCTTGAGTGAGATGCTTGCCACCTCTTTATAATTACACCCCCCGGCTGAAGGGCGTTTGTTGACAGCCGGGTCGTTTCGTGCTACGTTGTTCTTAGACGCACTCTTTTTCTCTCCCGGTAAAAACCACACACCGTTGTCCCCCCGGAAGGAGGTCCCATGAAACAGCTGATCGTGGCTCTCATGATGTTGTCCTCTCTCGTTACGGCGACCGGCTGCAGCTCGCGAGGCGGAAGCGCCGTGCTCGGCGCAGCCGGAGGAGCTGCGGCAGGGGCGGGAGGCTATGAATACGTGGCGCGGCGTGAGATACAGAGGATCGAAGAGGACTACAAGGCGGGAAAAATGGATCAGAGGGAGTACGAGATACGCAGAGACCAGATACAGAGGATGTCCATATTGAGGTAGTGCAGGAGGGCTTTTTCTTTTGTTATACCCTCTTGAGATAGTCCGCGATCATTGCCATTACATGATCGAGCTGATCCAAGGGGGTATAGAAGTGCGGCGAGAGGCGGATGCCGCCGCTGCGGAGGGCGCAGAGGACATCGTGCTGCATCAGATGACGGTAGAGAGGGGCGGGATCGGTGTCGCGAAGGCGAAAGGTCACGATACCGGCAGAGCGGCCAGGCTCGCCCGGGGTCACGAGCTCCAAAGCCGCCTCTGAACGGATACGGTCGAAGAGGTGCGCCGCCCGTGCGCTTACCCGCCGCTCCACCTCCTCCATTCCTGTCTCGAGGAGCAGCGAAAGGCTCGCATCGAGCCCGTGAATCCCGAGCATGTTCGGGCTGCCGCATTCGAACCGGCGCGCCGTCTTCGCCACGCTCCACTCCCTCGTATCGAAATCGCCGAGCGGATCGACCATGTGCCAGCCGTACTGGGTGAGCCGGAGCCGGTCGCGCGCACCGGGACGCGCGTAGAAGAGGGCGAGGCCCTCGGGCCCGAGCATCCACTTATGACCGTCGGCCATCACGAAGTCCGCCTCCACCTCCCGGACATCGAACGCTGCTGCGCCGAGGCTCTGAATCGCGTCGATGCAGAAGAGTATCCCGCGCTTTCTGCAGAGCTCGCCGATACGGGAGAGGTCCATGCGGAGGCCGGTTCCGAACTGCACCGAGCTGATCGTGACGAGGCGCGTTCTCCCGTCGACGAGCGCAAACAGGGCGCCCTCGGGCGTTGCGGCGGACGCGAGGTCCGCTTCGCGGAGCTCCACCCCGCAGGCAGCCAGGGATTCCCACACGATGCGGTTCGAGGGGAACTCCTGGTCGCTGCTCACGATGTTGTCTCCTGCTCTCCAGTCTATTCCGTAAGCGACGACCGAGAGCGCCTCTGAAGTATTCTTGAGGAGGGCGATGTCTCCCGCAGAGGGGGCGTTCATGAGCAGCGCTGCCTTCGCCCGGAGCTCCGCCTCGACCCCGAGCCACTCGGCGGCATAGTTGCACGAGCTCTGCCGCACATTCTCTTCGGCGAAGCGTTGAACGGCCCGGGCTGTCCTCGTCGGCCATGGGGCGACCCCGGCGTGGTTGAGATGGATCAGACCGCTCCGGAGCTGAAACTCCCGATCGAGCAGTTCCTCAGCAGAGGAGGTATGTTCGTTACCCATGGTTTAATTATAAATGATTCGCCGGCGGGAGCGGTCAATCATAAACGACTCGCCTCTGAACCTCTCCGGTCCTTGCAAGTGCCCGCAGGGCCTTCTTCTTGCGTGTGTCCCGATTCTATGCTATGTAATAGGTAAAAGGCGCAGGGGTTACCCCGTACCGAGCCGTTATCATCCAGCGATGGTCTTCGGAAGCATCCCTACTTAAGCTCACAACCGATGCCTTCTTTCCTGCTGCCCGTCAAGAGCGCCTGAAGGAGATGAAATAATGCCGGTTATTTCCTATGCCGGAAAGGTCAACGCGCCTGATTTCCCCAAAGGACTGGAATGGCTCAATACCGAGCACCCGCTCTCGCTCCGCGAGCTGAAGGGGAAGGTCGTGCTGCTCGACTTCTGGACGTATTGCTGCATCAACTGTATTCATGTTATCCCGGATTTGAAGCGGCTCGAGGCAAAGTACCGCAGCGAGCTGGTGGTTATCGGCGTGCATTCCGGTAAATTCAGCACCGAGCGGGAGACCGCCAATATCCGCGAGGCGATCCTCCGCTACGGGATCGACCACCCCGTCGTGAACGACCGCTCCTTCGAAGTGTGGGACGCCTATACGGTTAACGCCTGGCCGAGCTTCATTCTCATCGACCCCGAGGGAAAAGTGGTCGGAAAGCATTCCGGAGAGGATATCTTCGATATCTTCGACAGGGTGATACGGGGTATGATCCGGGAGTTCGACATGTTCGGGAAGATCGACCGGCAGCCGCTCTCCTTTGTTTCCGAACAGCAGCGCGCCCCCCGCTCGCTCCTCTCGTTTCCCGGCAAGGTCGCCAGCGACGGGACGCACCTCTACATAGCCGATTCGAACCATAACCGCATCGTCGTCGTCGCTCTCGCCGACCACAGCGTTGCCGACACTATCGGTGATGGTACGGAGGGATTGGCGGACGGGAGCTGCGAGAATGCCCGGTTCAGCAGGCCGCAGGGCATCGCCGTGAGCGGGCAGGTGCTCTATGTGGCCGATACCGGGAACCACGCGGTCCGCGCCGTGGACCTCGCGAAGAGAAAGGTGGTCACCCTGGCCGGGACAGGCAGGCAGGCGCGCCGTTTCAATGTCAGCGGGAAAGGTACGGCTGTCGAGCTGAACTCGCCCTGGGACCTTGTCGTTCACAACGGTATTCTTTATATAGCCATGGCGGGTCCGCACCAGCTCTGGACGCTCGACCCCGAAACCGGCTGGGCGCGCCCCCATGCAGGCTCGGGCCGCGAGGGGCTCATCGATGGCCCCCTTGCCGAAGCAGTCCTCGCCCAGCCGAGCGGCATCACGACCGACGGCAGACGCCTCTACTTCGCCGACAGCGAAGCGAGCGCCGTTCGCGCAGCCGACCCCGATGCCGGGGGCATGGTCGAGACCTTCGTCGGCGAGGGACTTTTCGAGTTCGGTGACAGGGACGGCGTCGGGACGGAGGCGCGGCTCCAGCACCCTCTCGGCGTGCTCTCCCATGAGGGGGTCCTGTATGTCGCCGATACCTACAACAACAAGATAAAGAGGATTGACCCTGCGAGCAGACGCTGCGAAACCGTCATCGGCGCCGGACGGCAGGGAATGACCGACGGTCCCGCCGGAACAGCGGAGCTCAACGAACCCAACGGGCTGACGCAGGCGCACGGGAAGCTCTACATCGCCGATACGAACAACCACCTGATTCGTATCTTCGACCTTGCGGCGCAGGAGCTCTCGACGATGAGCCTGCAGCATGCGGATGCGCTCCTGCCGCCGCAGCGCAAGCGAGATCCGTTCGAGGGAAAGCGGGTGGAGCTCCCGGAGCAGACCGTGGCAGCGGGAGCGGGCGCTATCGAGCTCACCGTACTCTTTCCCGAAGGGTTGAAGCTGAGCGCTATGGCGCCGTTCTCATTCCGCTGCAGCTTTGAGGACGGGAGCGCAGTGCGCATGGCGCCGGGTGTCGCGGACCAGACCCTCCCTCATCCCGTGTTTCCGCTCAGCCTGCCTGTCGCCTTCTCCCCCGGCGCTGTGCAGGGCGCCATAGATCTCATCGTCTACTACTGCCAGGCCGGCAGAGAATACCTCTGCTTCATAAAGCATCTCCGCGCCATCGTCCCGGTGCGCGTTGTCGAAGAGGGCGGCGCGCGTACGGTACGGGTCGAGGTTGCCATAGATGCCGCTGCGTAGCGGCTGCTGCCGAAGGGAGGCGTAATGGATACGAACACACAGAAGAGCATCACCCGGACCGCCGGATACCGGTATCTGCTTTTTCTCCCGAACCGCTACCTCGACCAGGAGGAGCCGTGGCCGCTGGTCCTTTTTCTCCACGGCGCGGCTGAACGGGGTAACGATCTGAAGAGGATAAAGGCCCACGGGATACCGAGGGTCGTCGAGGAGCGGAAGGACCTTCCCTTCATCGCCGTCTCTCCCCAGTGCCCTGAGGGCGAGTACTGGATACCGGACATGCTGGCCGTGCTGCTCGACGAGGTAGAGGCCGAGCACCGCGTCGACCGCGACCGCATCTCTCTCACCGGGATCAGCATGGGAGGCTACGGCGCCTGGCGCATGGCGATGGACTACCCCGACCGCTTCGCCGCGCTCGCGCCGATCTGCGGGGGAGGCGACCCCGACGAGGTATGCAGGATCAAGCACCTGCCGGTGTGGGCATTCCACGGGGCCAGGGACAGGGTCGTCCCGCTTTCGGAATCGGAGGAGATGGTGAACGCGCTGCGGAGCTGCGGCGGCACGGTGCGGTTTACGGTATATCCCGATGCCGGCCATGATGCATGGACCGTAACGTACAACAACCCGGAGCTGTACGCATGGCTGCTGCAGCACCGGAGACAGGCCGTATTCAGTAACGAGTAACTACCAGGAGGTGCAGAATGGCAACTGTTTACAGAGAACCGGCAAGCACACGGACAACGGAAGTGGGATTCTTCAGGCGTATATCCTGGGGAGCGATCTTCGCAGGGACGATAGTCGCTCTGGTGATCGGCCTGGCGCTCAGCCTGCTGGGCATGGGTATAGGGCTGGGGACCATCAACCCGGCGACGGAACAGAATCCCCTCGGCGGCATAGGGATAGGTGCCGGCATCTGGATGGCGATCAGCACCCTGATCTCGCTCTTTGCCGGCGGCTGGGTGGCGAGCAGGATGGCGGGCTATCCCCGCTCGCTGCTCGGCGTCCTGCACGGCGTCGTCGTCTGGGGGCTCGTGACGCTCTTCTCGTTCTACCTGATGACGACGGCGATCGGCATGCTGTTGAGCGGTGTGGCGGGTGTGCTCGGAAGAGGCATCTCGCTCCTGGGCAGCGGGGTGGCAGCCGTTGCCCAGCAGGCGACGAGAGGAGAAGGCGATCCGGTCCAGACGATCATTAACCAGGCGCAGCAGCTCTTCTCCCAGAGAGGAGCGACACTGGACCCCGAGATGAGAGAGTCGCTCCAGAGCATCCTCACGGGACAGGACGTGACGCCTGCGGACCGCGAGCGGGTCATCAGCATGCTCGCGCAGCGCACGCAGATGAACCGGAGCGAGGCGGAGCAGGCGGTGAATACCTGGATCCAGCAGCGGCAGCAGGCGGAGCAGTTCCTGCAGCAGGTCCCGGGCACGGCGGCGCAGGTGACGGAGCAGGCCATGAGTGCGCTCTCGACTGCGGCGATCTGGGCCTTTATCGCGGTGGTGCTCGGCGCGATAGCAGCAGCGGCGGGGGGCGCCGTCGGCACTCCCAAGGATGTCTTGATGCCGACGGAAGAGGCGAGGCGCTAGGGCTCCGGCAAGAGAGCCCGTTCACCACAAAGGGCGGTCCGCTGTCACAGGGACCGCCCTTTTTATTGGTGCGCCCGTCAGGTCCGCTTGTTGCGATAGACCGAGGACTTGAAGTGTTCCGGATGGAATGAGGCGAGGCGCACTACTGTGAGCCGGGGAAACCGCCGGCGGATCTCTTCTTCCGAGACGCGCTGATCGTATCCCAGGGCGATGACATCGGGCCCGAGCTCGTCCACTATCTCGAAGAGATCGGTGTCGAGGTGCCCGAGAACGACGAGGTCGGCGATGCGGGCGGACTCGACATTGGCGCGCCGCTGCTGCTCGTCGTGGGAGGGGAGAAACCCTTTTATCCGTCGTACCGTCTCATCCCGCGCCACGATGACCATCAGCTCATCGCCGAGGGATTTCGCCTGCTTGAGAAAGTCGAGGTGCCCCGGATGAAAGTGGTCGAAGGTGCCTGCGCAGATAACCTTTCTCCCCATGAGTTCCCTCCCCATGAGTTCAATGATACCAGAAGGGCATACTGCCTGACAATCAAAGGATCGGTCGGCATAAAAGATGTTGACAACCGGCATATTTTGCTCTAAAAGGTAAGTAGAATGTCAGTAACGAGGGGGACTGCGGCAGCAGGCGCCGCGCCCTGAGCATGCCGCTGTGAAAGGAGCGCCGGCACGAAAAGGAGGGGACGACGATGCGGCTCGGTGCAGGGCTCAGGATGGAGTGGCTTTTCGGATCGATCTTCGACGCTCGCTTGTCGAGGAGAAGAAGGCGAAAACTGCGCAGGATGCTCAGGAAGGTCGCACGCGTAGCTCTCCACCTGTCCCTCCTGGGACTGGTCCTCTTCTCGATGTCCGCCTTCCCCCTCGAGACAGGCATGCTGCTCCTCGCCCTCATCTTCCTCAGCCTGCTGAACAGGGAGCCGGAATAGCATTCAGAATTGGAGAGTCTCAAAACGAGAGGGATAGCATCTTAAACGGCGTTATCCCTCTTTTCCCTTTCCACTTCACGGTTTAGTTCACACCCAGGCTGTTTTTAGATGGAAACGTCTGCGCTATGCTGAGGATGTGCGGTGTCCATCGAAGAAATCGCGGATACGTTTAACCCTTCCTTTTAGAATTGACTGACTAGCCCATAACTGGTATAGCAGAACTACTATATGAGAGCAGAGCTTGTTTTGCACGACAAGGTTAAGAAGCCGACGGCAGCATTATTGAAATCAAGGGGTGGGCTGTGCCGGCTGTGAAGGGCTCACCCCACGGCTATAAATATTCTCTGGTTTATATCAGGCACGGCAAGCGCGTTGTGTGCTATGACAACCACGAGGGCAAGGGCGATCACCGGCATTATGGCAATAAAGAAGAGCCGCACAGGTTCAGCGGCATTGACAAGCTTTTTGAGGACTTTTACAGAGATGTAAGGAGGGCAAGAAAACATGAGAGTTAAGAATGTCACCGTAGGGATAAAGAGCGTCGAGGCGATGCTTAGCGAGGCAAAGGATGTAATGAAGCGTCTCGATAGCGGGGAGAAAGTGAGAAAAAAGAGACCGGGCGTTTATTTTGAAAACCTTGAGACAATGAGAAAGGCTATTACAGAGGAAAGGATACGGATCATCAAGGTTATTAAAGAGAGACACCCGGAATCCATCTACGAGCTTGCAAAGATGCTGCATCGGAATATTAAGAACGTTTCTGATGATGTCCACTACCTGGCGGGGTTGGGCCTTATCGAGTTGGAAAGAGCGAAAGCCAACGGCAGGGAAAAAAAACTACCCTCTGTGAATTATGACAAGATTCTTCTGGAGATACCGGTTTAGGAAAGACAGCAACGGTGCAAGAAAGGCATTAGTTGATAAATGTGCCCGTACTCTTTTTATAAAGCGACTCGAAGTGAAGATAGCCTGAAAAACCGCAGATCAGCTATAATTCAAGGAAACGGAGGTGAATAACAATGAAAAAAGAATTCACCGTAATTATCGAACAGGATGAACAGGGATATTTTATTGCGGAAGTCCCTGAGCTTGCAGGATGCCATACACAGGCAAAGTCTCTTGACGTGCTCCTTGAACGGACAAAAGAGGCAATTCAACTCTGCCTTGAAGTGTATGGGAGAAAATCTCCTAAGACACATCTCGTCGGCGTTCAGAAAGTAGCGGTATGAGCCAATACCCCTCCCTTACCGGGAAGCAGCTCATCTCCCTATTGAAAAAAAAGGGTTTTGTTGCTACCAGACAAAAGGGAAGCCATGTATTTTTGCAGCACCCTGATGGAAGGGCAACAGTAGTGCCGGTCCACTCTGGTGAAAGTATTGGACCGGGACTGTTATCAAAGATCCTGAGGGATGTTGAAATGACGAGAAATGAATTGATAAAGAGCCGATAAAACGGTAAATCCCACCCGCCGCTCCGCAGCTACGAGGGTTACCCGCAGTCCTCGCTCAGTCATTTTGCTTGTGATCCTGTCATGCACCTTACAAAGAGTGCCTTCATGATCCTTTGACTCCGCACGGAACATTCCGGCACGGGCAAGGGCAAGGGTCCGGTCGATTCGACCTCATGCCAGGGGAAGCACATGCCCTCGCTCCTCCAGAGCCTGCCCCGTAATTATTTAATACGGGGCTTGTCCTTTTACCCGCCGATTAGTGTGGCGGGTGCTTTGTAAAGCTTCCGCGATGCTTTCAGCAAGTCTCGGCCAAGCGCCGGATATGATTTCAAATTGACAAAGCGCAGGAGGACAAGAAGGAGGCAATGAAGAAAGCCTCTTCAGTAGTGGAAAAGCTCAAAGCGATGAAGCTGGGCAAGGCAGCGGAGATCGTCAAAGAGGGCATAGAGGAGACATTACGGTATTATCATTTCCCGAGCGAGCAGTGGAGGAAGATACGGATGAATAATTCTCTTGAGCGGATCATGAAAGAAATTAGGCGGCGCACACGGGTAGTCGGATCGTTTCCTGACGGCAACTCCGCCCTGATGCTCGTAGCGGCACGGCTCAGGCATATCGCCAGTACGAAGTGGGGACTGAAGCAGTATCTGAAAGTGGACCGGCTCGATGAGCAGGCCAGGGAGTTAGCAGCTTAAGGCACGGCCACATTGAGGGCACCATTAAAAGTGCGAAAAATTCTTGACACTATCACAGACTCTCCATCCACCCGATGAACCAAATTATACCATAACATGCTGATGGTAAAGGAGATTAAAGAGAGGTGAATTGTTGAAAATGAAGGATGGAATAAGTGGAGCTGAACGGGATCGAACCGTCGACCTCTTGAATGCCATTCAAGCGCTCTCCCAGCTGAGCTACAGCCCCGAACAATCCAAGTTTGTTACCTTACACCGGAACGAACGAAAATCAATAAATAGTTACTACAAAATCCCTTGTGCTTTAAGCTCTAAGCGGCCTTTAACTGATTTAAAATGCTTTTCCCGCCGCACTGCTTCAGCGCGTGTCTGGTACACTTCTTTATAAACCAATCGCCACGGCCGTTGATTTCTTGTTGAGAGACTTTTGCCATTATTGTGCTCTCCAAGTCTCTTCTCCAAATCCGAGGTCTGGCCTACGTACGAGGTTCCCGTTGCATCGCTCTTGAGAATATATACAACGTAGGGCATGCGAAACGGATTGAGGCCAACCGTCGACCTGTCGATACGACCGCTCTCCCAGCTGAGCTACAGCCCCGAGATATATAAATTATCATCTTGCCAGGTATGATGTCAACAGAGCGTTGACAAAGGATTCTATCCGTGCTACTAAGAAAGTAGCATCCGCTGCGATGCCGTTCTGCACCATTTTCCATCTGAAGGAGGCTCCTCATGCAACGGTATACGCCGCTCTTTTCCCTGCTCGTCGCCGGCATGCTCATCATGAACGGTGCCGCCTGCGAGAAGAAAGGTCCGGCAGAGCGCGCCGGAGAGAAGATCGATGAGGGAGTGGAGAAGGCCGGGGAGCGCGCCGAGGAGGCGGGCGAGAAGGTGAAGAAGGAGCTCGAGAAGTAGGCGCGCACGGCAGCAGCTCTCCCGGGCTCGTCTGCACCGGCTCCTTAATAAACCACGTTCAGCACTTCATCGATGCGCTGCAGCGCCTGGAGCATGCATGCCGCTTCACCGGGAGAGAGCGCCTTGCCTCCGCCTGACTCGAGCACCCCGGCAACGCCGTCGAAGGCCTCCTTCACATTGAGATCGTTATCCATTCCCGCCACGAAGGCGGCCTCGACCCGGTTGACCAGGGGACATGCCGCTGGCTTCGGGCCGGCCCGCTTTTCCGTCTTCTTTACGTATGTCTTGAATCGGCGCAGCCTGTTTGCAACCTCTTCCATGGCCCGGTCCGAATAGTTCAGCCGCGTCCGGTAATGGCCATAGATGAGGAAGAACCGTATTTCGCTGAGCGAATATCCCCGCTCCTGAAGCGTTTCTGTGTAAAGGATGTTCCCCTTGCTCTTCGACATCTTATGGCCGTCGACATAAAGATGGTGACCGTGGAGCCAGAAGCGCGCCATCGGATAGGGCCTGATCGTCTCGAGAATAGCGAGGTTGTAGTCGTGGTGCCTGAAGAGATTGTCGATCCCCCCGCAGTAGATCGAGAGCGTCTCATCGAAGCAGTCGCTGATCATGCTCGGGTCCTGTATATTCCATGACGGCCTTCCCCTCCCGATCGCCGTCTTCCAGGCGCCGTGCGGCGTCCCGTGCCAGAGAATGAAATCGCCGAGGTTCCACTGCATGCCGGGATAGGTATCCCGGTGGAAGCGGCGCTTTCTTTTCGGCCATCGGGACATATCGAGGCCGTAGAGCTTGCCGAAGCCGGGGAAGGTGAGGGGATCGAAGTAGACGCTTCCCTTATACCAATAGGCGCTGCCGCGGTCGAGGAGCTCTTGAATGATCTCGACCGCCTTCTCCACATGCTCCGAGGCGCGGGGGAGGTAGTCGGGCATCTTTATCCGGAGCTGCTCCATCTCTCTGCAGAAGGTGCGGATGTTCTTCTCCGTAAGGGCGCGCACGGTGGTCTTCTTCTCCCGGGCCGCCTTGTATGCCTTGTCCTCCACATCGGTGAAATTCATGCCCCGCCGCACGGCGCATCCCTTGTACTCGAGATAGCGCACGACGATATCCTCGAAGAGAAAGGTCCTGAAATTGCCGATATGCGACCGCTGGTAGACCGAGGGGCCGCAGGTGAACATGGTGACCACCTTCTTGCTGACAGGGTGGAAGGTCTCGAGTCTTCTTCCCAGGGTGTTGAAAAGTTTCAACATACGACCTCTCTTTATTTTATTCTACCGTGACTTTTTTCCAAAGTCCGCTGCGAAACCGTGCCGCCATCAGCATGCCCTGGATCACCATGGAGACCACCATCGCCGTCCAGACCCCGGGAGCGCCGAAGTCGAGGACGATGGCCGCAAGATACGCCAGGGGCAGCCTGATGAACCACATCGCGATGATGATCACCCACATGGTCCCTTTCGTATCTCCCGCGCCCTGGAGCCCTCCCCCGAGGATGGCGCTCAGGGCCATGAAGGGTTCGGAGAGCATGGTGATCCTCAGGTAGCGCGTCGTCTCTTCGAGCACGGCGGGGCTGTTGGTCACGAGGGCGGCGAACCGCTCTGCCCCTATGAATATTATAAGCGCCATCGAGCTTACGAGCGCTATCCCGACTGCCGCCATGTGCCATCCCGCCTTCTCCGCCCGCACGACCTGCCGGGCGCCGAGATTCTGTCCCACGAGCACCGAAGCGGCCATATTGAGCGCAAACGCGGGGAGATAGATGATCGCTTCGATCCTGAGGCCGTTCGTCAATGAGGCGAGGGCGGTAATGCTCCCCTCATCGAGCCGGCTCAGGACGTTGTAGAGGACGATGCTCCCGGCGTTCCAGGCGATCTGGAGCATGGCCGCCGGCCAGCTGAGCCTGAATACTCTCTTGATGACGGAAGCCGACACCCTCCAGGGTCCCTCGTAGAGCGCCCGCCACCGGCTGAAAGCGAAGAGGCCGAAGTTGATGAGCATGCCGGCGGTCATGGCGAGGGCCGTCGAAAGGGCGATGCCGACATGGCCGAGCGCGGGAACGGAAAAGAGGCCGAGGGCGAAAACGAAATTCCCGACGATGTTGATGACGCTCACAAAGAACATGGTGAAGAGCGTCTTCTTCACCTCGCCGCTCGAGCGGAATACGGCGTTGGTAATGATTACTATGTAATTCGGCCCTACGGCAAGGGCATAGATGCGGAGGAAGTCCTCGGCGATCTTCCTGATGTCCGGAGGAAAGCCCGCAAGGACCACGATATCGCGGTACAGGAGGAGCCCTGCAGCCGTTATCGCGGCAGCAGCGAGCAGGCTGAACAGGAGCGACTGGCGGGCAAGGCCCACCGCCTCATCGAAATTGCCGGCGCCGAGGGCGCGCGAAAGGAGCGCCACCGTGCCGATGCTGATCGCGTTGGCGATGATGATGATCAGGAAGAATATCTGGCTGACGAACCCTACGGCCGCCTGCACCGGCGGGCCGATGAATCCCGCTACGTAGACATCGGCCAGTCCCACGAGGAAATTGAAGACCATGATGAGCAGCATGGGCCACGAGAGCTGCCAGATAGTCGTCCGCAAGCTCCCTTCAGTAAGGTTGACCGTCCTCTCCTTCAGTGCTCTTCTCCTCCACGGCAGCACGAACGGCGTGCAGCAGGATACGCCCTCCTCCAATCTTACCAGGTAATCGTACCGGCCAGGTAATCGTGCCGGTCCGGCCGGGTCGCCGGGTTGGATACTGAGGGCCAACAGGGTATCCTACCAGAAATCACCTGCGCGCTGCGGGAAGCGGGGAGCTGAGGGGTTGCCAAGAATGAGCACGGTGCTATGATTGAGATAAGGGGAGGAACCGATGAGACCTTACCATTACCGTGCCGTGACAATCATGCTTGCGGTTGCCGTGCTTGTCTGTACTGCATCCGCCGGGTCGCTGGGATACCTGAGCATACCGTGCGGCGGCCCGGTTGCGGGCGGCGGTCCTGTTCCCGTCTATGCGGACCCCGACGAAGTGAAGCGGAGCATCTTCCTCAGCGACAGGGAATCGGCAGCGGGCTGTGAAGCGCTGGACAATACCCCTGTCGAGATCTTCGAGGAGGACCGCGTCGAGGTGGAGTTCCGGGGCGTCTACGTGAAAGTGCATGTCCTGGAGGGAGACTGCAAATATAATTTTTCAGGTAATTTGAGAAAAGAGAAAAAAGAGGTCTATTGAAGGTAAGTACCTAAGTTATAAAAAAAAAGGATATCCGGGGTCTCGGAATCCAGTTTGAGAAAAAATGCCAGTTTTACCACCTATTTACCACCCAAAATGAGAAATTAAAAGGGGCTGCAACAGGGCTTTAAAAAGGGCGCGAATACATTAATTAATGTATTTTTATATCGGGCGCGATCCCTTAATTTTTTCCGGCCGCATGGTCCATACCATTATCCCGTAGCGCTCCGATACCGATCTCAGCCGCCTCATTTCACGCTCGCCACCCCCTCTCTCAATGATGAGGACAACAGCTGGCCGCTTCCCCGTCTTCAGGGAATAGTACAGGCTCTGACCGATCGCCTCGGCCCACTTCGGCGCGAAATCGAACTCTACAGCATACTCTTCCGTCAGGCAGTCCACCCTGGCTCCATCATCGAGCACGTATTCCAGGGTGCCATTATGTGCAGTGCACCAGGCCTCCTGGTATTCACGTTCCTTGTGCCGATGAGCGGCAAAGGAGTAGTTACCGAAACACAATAAAAGAATGAGCAGCGGTATAACTATCCATCTGTTCATTTCGCGGGCGCGATCTTTTTTCAAAGACCGATCACTCCCTTGGCCTTCTCCTTCTCATCAGGTCGGCTTTTCTTTACCGGGGCATTACTCTCTGCTGCTTCACCCTCAAAAGCAATAGAGAAGAATTCTCTGAAAGCTGGCCGGGCTGTCGTGGGCCTATCCTGAGAAAAAGTCCCTTCCACATAGGTCTTGCTTGAATTAATACGAACAGCTACCTTTTGTGCGCTGATCATCTTTTGCAAAAGCGCCTTATCCATTAAATATTGCTTTACAGACCAGTTTGAGGGTGGAAGATAAAAGCCTGGCAAAATAACTTTAGGTGAGTAAGCGGGTGGGAGATAGACCCCTTCGGTAGAGGAGATATCCGTCATTGAATCAATCGATACAAGTTTTAAAATTTCTCCGTCGATATTCAAGAGCAAGGACGGCTCTGAAAAGTAAAAGACCCCTTGGACCATAGCAATCAATATAATCTGATCACCTGGCATCGTAGAGCGCCGCTGCAGCCCCAGCTTAAAAGCGCACCCGCTCAGAGATGCTTCTTTGCATATCCATGCTGGCTCCATAGTAATTTCCGTGGCCCCATCAAATTCAGACTGAGCGGTCTTTATAGCGCCGGGCATTGACACACAGCCGAGGACAGCAAGAGTGATAATCAGTACGGCGGATGCTTTTACGGTGCTCATAACTCCCCCTCTTAGAATATCGGTTTAGACTTCCTGCAGCACCCACTTCACGCGGCCGATGATATTCTCGGTCTGGAATTCCTTCAGCGGCACCGAGAACACCGGGTACCGCGCGTTCCGCGACTTGAAAACTATATCACTCGGCGTCGTATAAATCTCCTTTAGGACAGTCCCGTCGTAGGGCAGCCAGATCGCATAGATTCGTCCGCTCAGGATCTCGCGGTCATGCGTGTCGATCCCGACGAACGCGCCGTCGTGAATGTAGTCTTCCATGCTGTCGCCGCGCACCTTTACGACCTGTATAGACGGCTTCCAGAACTCCCGCGGCACCGCGATCGTCTCAATCGGGTCCGTCTCGACCAGCATCTTGCCCATTCCTGCCCCCCCCAGAGCATGCACCGTAACTGAGACCGCATCACTCTTCATAAATTCGGCAGGCTGCTCAGCGATAATCATCGATCTCTCCGCCGGAGCCCGATACATATAACTCTCTTTCTCGGTCGTCCTTCCGGTTAACAGCCAGGTCGCATTAATATCCGTATGGCGAACAATCGCTGCGATAGTCTCTGCGCTCGGCTTCGTCTTCTCATTCTCGATATCAGACAGGGTGCCCTGAGAGATACCGATTATAGAGGCAAACTCAGCTACTTTGTAATGCTTTTTCTCACGATACTCCCTTAGTCTTGCTCCAATCGGCATAGCGATTTTTTTTCTTGACATCTTATCGGCATGACGATATAATGTCGCCGATGGATAAAAAATCATCCAAGCAGACGCACAAATATAGCACAAATAAGGAACTTATTAAAGGCCTTATTTTTCTTTCCGGATTCCCATCTGTGGGCGCATTCGCTTCTGCGCTTGGCACCACGCTCATGCAGCTTTCGCGCGTGATCAACGGAGATCGCCAGGGCCGAGCAATGCGCCTCGCAATCATCAGGGAGATCAGAAGAGGCCTGCACAGGAAAAAGATACGTGGCATTCGGGTCATCTATAAAGACCTCTGGCCCGAGCTCCGGTCGAAACCCTCATCACCAGCGAAAGGCAGCGGGGCGTGATATGGTAAGGCTCCTCGCACTCAGCCGCGTAGTATCCGTTCGTCTGGCACTGGTAGGCGTGGGGGCACGTTGCGAACATATAAAAGATCGTCTTCAGGTCCCTCACGCCATCCAGCTCCGCGGGGTAGAGAAACGCCCCGCACTGCTTGCAGATCAAGCCGGGATACCGCTTCACCGGCCATGCATCGGGAGGCTCGCAGCGCACCACCTCCCGGTGGCCGAACGTGCATCGATAGAGGACGCCCGAAATCATGATGACAGTTTACCCGCCCGCTCCGGAGGAATGAATGTCAAAGAGCAAGCGTAAAATTGACAGCGGCAACCAGATAAGCATTTTCGCCCATCTGAAGCCTGAAGCGCCTCCCGCTCCCGGCAGTATGAATATCAGCGCACGCGCTCGACAGATCATCTCCGACGCCATACGCAAGTCAGGCAAAGACAGGATAGATATCTGCGCCGAGATATACAAGCTCACCGGCATCGAGGTCCCCAAAAGCACGCTCGACGGCTGGTCGGCTGAGAGCAGAGATTTCTCGGGAGACGCGCTCGATTATAACGGCAATAAGCGGTGGGGCATGTCCATCGATGTTGTCAATGCCTTCTGTGAAGTCACCGGTGATTACTCTCTTCTCTTTCTGCTCGCCGAGACCAGCAACTATAAAGCCCTCAAAGGCAAGGATGTCGTGAGAGCCCGACTCGGCCTTCTCAAAGAAGAGATCACCAAGAAGAACCAGGAGCTGAAGGAACTCGAAAGAGCGCTCCTGGAGACCAAGGAATAAGGGGAGAAGATGGACAGGAGAGAAAAGATCATCAGAATATTTCTCATGGAAAAGCCTTACCTCCTCTCATACGAGTGGCGGAAGCAATTTTATAAGGATGATAAACCCGTACTCGATGAGCTGTTGAAAGAAGGGCTGATCGAGCAGGTTAGCATCGATAGCAAGCGGGTCCTTTACAGATATATAGGTCCCGTATAAATGACTGTAACGATCGTCATACACGGACGGATCACCGGCACGATTGAAGAGATCACCCAGATCATAGAAAAACTGGAGCAATCAGGAGGAGCAAATGGCAAAGAAGAAAGTGGAACACCTGCCGGCGAAGCGCAAAGCAGCAGAGGAATCGCAAACATCTCCCGAGCATCAGAAGCTCGTCGCGCAGATCGAAGGTGATTTGCCTTATGACCGGACGCTCTATATCAATGAGGCATGCAGGTATCTGAGGCGCTCAATCGAGGATATCCTCACCGTTGGCAAGATACTGCTGGTCATTCAGGCGAGAGAAAAAGGTCACTTCAGAGAGATCGTCGAAAGCAACATAGGCATTCCGCATACGACAGCCTACCGTTTTATGAATGCTGCGCTCAAAGCCGATAAGTTTCCGGCTATCAATATGTCCCAATTGGGACACGTGAGCAAGGTCTACACCCTCCTGGAGGCCCCTGAAGAAGAGCTCCAGAAACTGGAGCAGCTCGGCCTCTTCGCCGGGAAAGACATGGACGAGCTCGATAAGATGAGCGTCAAGGAGCTCCGTGATCTCGTCCGGGAGCTCAAGACCGATACCGACAAGATCGTCAAAAAGGAAACCGGCAAGCTCAAAAGCCATAACGACATCCTCCGCAAAGAGCTCAAGGAATTCCACGAGTTGATCCCCGACAGCGCCGGTGATACCAAATGGGCAAAGTCCCGCGCCCTTGTATCGGCCCTCTACGACAACTTCGACGCCGCCCTGAGCTACATCATCTTCGAGGAACTCGACCTCAACGACGGATCCGGCGTCGCCGCATTGGAGTCCGAGCTCCAGCGGATGTACAGCAGGATCACGCACAAGATGGAGGAGCTTCAGAAATACAAACGGGGCGAGGCCCGGTAATGACCCCGTCGGGCGAATTCCCTCTCATGGCCGCGCAGAATCTGCCAGAGCAGGTATGCCCTCCCGCTGCCGGCGCCGACGCTGCCGACGGCGTCCCTGAAAAGGCCCGTCAGGAGGCTATTGCACGGCTCACGCTGCTGCGCATGCGCGACGGCTACCGGGCTGCGCGTCCGGGGCGCAAAATGACCGAGGTGGACAAGGAGTTCGTTACGGCTTACAACGCTGGGCTCATCTATCAGACCATCTATTCCGCAGCGGGAAAGACGTCGGTGCAGACTCTTTACCGGTGGGAAAAGGAGCTTGACGGCACGCAGGATTGGACCCGTCTCGTGCCGCGCTACTATCTGAAAGACAAGACGCCCCGCCTCAATCCCGTCGAGGAGCGCGTCTTCCTCGCCTTCCTGCTGAGCCCGAACAAAATACCCGTCGGCACCGCCACCCGGTTCACCCGGCTCCTGCTGCAGCAGCGCGGCTGCCCGACGGACAAGTCCGACATGACCTACCGCCGCTACGCCGAAGACTTCATGGCGCGCCACTACGATCTATGGGTCCTCATGCGCGAGGGGCAGAAGGCGCTCAAAGATAAGGTAGAGCCCTACATCAAGCGCGACCCCTCGCTGCTCGAAGTCGGCGACGCCTTTGTCGCGGACGGCCACCGGCTGAACTTCCAGGTCGTCAACCCCTTCACCGGCAAGCCCTGCAGGGCGGTGCTCGTCGCCTACATCGACTGGAAGAGCTACGACCTCGCCGGGTACGAAATCATGGTGGAGGAAAACACCCAGTGCGTCGCCAGCGCCATGCGCAACGCGATCATCTCCCTCGGCAAACTGCCAAAGGTCAGCTACCAGGACAACGGCAAGGCCTTCAAGAACCGCTTTTTCATGAGTTCCCCGAGTTTCGAGGAGGTGGGCTTCTACGGCCTCTTCGGCAGGCTCGGCATCGTCCCGCTCTTCGCCGCTCCCTACAACGCCCGCGCGAAGATTGTTGAAAGGTGGTTTAAAGAGTTTTCGAATACCTTTGAACGCCTCTTCCCCAGCTATATCGGCGCCTCCATCGCCGACAAGCCCGCCTATATGATGCGGAACGAAAAATTTCATAAGGCGCTTCATAACGAGTACGTGCCCACCATCGAGGAGACGGTCCACCTCCTCGAGGCCTGGCTCGAATTCCACCGCAGCCAGGAGTGCCCTCACGTAAAGGGCATCTCCATCGGCGACGTCTTCTCCCAGGGCAAAGGCCCCGGCGTCGATGTTGCCGGGCTCGACGACCTCATGATGGACGCGAAGATCACCCGCATCGACCGCAACGGCATCCGCTTTCTCAGCGGGGACTATTACGACGACAATCTCTACGGCCTCAAGGAACAGGCCGTCATCAAATACAGCCTCTTCGATCTTTCTGCCGTAAAGGTCTACGCCGTAAGCGGCGAGTTCATCTGCGTCGCCCGGCGGGTGACGCCGGTTCATCCCCTCGCACGCATCACCGGCACTGCTGCGGATTACGACTCGGTGAAGCGCGGCATTGCGCAGCAGAAGCGGCTCGCCCGGCAGACACTGAAGCTCGCGAAGGAATTCAAACGGGCCGGCGGAACAGTGGAGCTCGACTGGCAGAAGGTCACCGAGATCGCCCCGCGCATCGCCGACAAGCTGGAGCGGGAGAATATCGAGCTGCCGGCTATCGAGGAGCGCATCCCTGACGAAGCGGTGAGCGTCGAGCCCGAGCCCCTGGAAGCCGCCAAAGGCCCGGCAGACGTCACGCGCCTGGAGCCTGAGACCCGGCCCTTCTTCGCCTCTCCCGCCGAGCGCTACCAGTGGCACCTCGACCACGGCGTCTTGACCGAGGAGGATCAGGCCTGGTGCGTCTGGTTCAGGACCACGAGCGATTTCAAAATGCTCTTTCAGTTCTTCGATCAGCAGCAGCGGCAGCAGCAATAAAAAAGGCCGCCCCTGGGGCGGCCCATAAAATAACCGTTCAAAAGGAGTTTAGCACATGCGAAAGGTTTTCGCAAAAACCTCCAACGTCAACGCCTTTGTCGCGGCCATGAACCGGCTGCAGCACCGGCAGGAGGGCATTCCCGGCATGGCGCTCATCTTCAGCGCGCCGGGCCTCGGCAAGACGCGCACCGCCCTCTGGCACTGGATGAACAATCAGAGCAACTCCGCCTTCCTGCGCATCAAAAAACTTATGACCGGCAAATGGCTCCTCGCCGAGGTCGTCAAGGAGCTCGGCGGCGATCCCGCCGGCTCCACGCAGAAGCTCTACGAGCAGGCCCGCGAGATACTCTCGCACCGGCAGACCTGTCTCTTTATCGACGAGGTGGACTATCTCGCGCATGACCAGCGCATCCTCGAAACCCTCCGCGACCTCCACGACGAGACCGACGCGCCCATCACCTTCATCGGCATGGACAAGGCCGACAAGAAGCTTATGAGGTTCAAGCACCTCTACAGCCGGTTCAGCGAGATCGTCGAATTCAAGCCCCTCAGCGCCGCGGACATCAAGTCGATCGCCGAGCAGATGTGCGAAGTCCCGCTCACCGACGACGCGGTGCAGCACATCTACAACGAGACACGGGAGTACAGCGTCGGCTTCCGCCGCGTCGTGGTCTGGCTCTACCGCGCCGAGGCGATCGCACGCACCAACAGCCTCAAGGAGATCGCTGCGCAGCACCTGAACGGAGCGAAGCGATGAGGAACATCATCAAGCCCAATACCAATCGAGCAAAGGCATGGAAGGTGATGCGCGTTATGGGAAAGTTCAGCGCAGTGGACATCATTACGACGGCGGGCATCCCCGGAGCGAATATCCACTACTATATGTTCGGCCTCACTAAGGCAGGCTACCTGGTCAAGGTCGGCTGGAGACGCACTGCCGGTCAGGCCGGCGCCGAGATGGTGTACCGCCTCGTGCGTAACACCGGGCCGCAGCCTCCCATCCTGAAGACGCTGCATCTCCTGTACGACCCCAATACCAATGAGTATTGGTCCGAGGATCCCGAGGTCGCCGCATTGGCAGCCGCCGAGGCTGCAGCAGAGGAGCGCACGCGTCAGCTCGAAGCCCTCCCGTTGAACAGCCCCAAGAAAAAAGTCGCCCTCAAGGAGCCTGTCCGGCTCCTTTCTCCACGGAGGAAGACATCGGAGGCCGACCATGTGGACTGATATTCTGCGCCGCGAGGTAGAGGCCAAGGGGCCGAAGGCGGTCGGCAAAGAGATCGGTTATTCCCGCGCAACTGTCGATCTGGTGATTAAGGGTACGTATCAGGGCGATCTCGCGAAGATAGAGCGGATCGTGATGAAGATATACGGGAAGCACGGCAAGGTCCTCTGTCCTGTTATGGGCGAGATCGCGCCGGCCGACTGCGCGACCAACTGGAAACAGGCCAAGCAGTACGGCGGCCAGTCCGGCAATCCCATCAAGCTCCGGCTTTTTCGGACATGCCTGGGCTGCTCGGTGAGGAGGTAGCCATGCAGCGGATCGACAAACGGCAGATCCGGCTCATCCACACCCTCAAGAGTGCCCTCAAGCTTGCAGATGACAACTACCGCGCGCGCGTCCAGGAAGTCCACGGCTTCAGCGGCACGAGCAAGGACCTCACCAGCGACGAGGCAGAGCAGCTCATAAAGGCGCTGGAGGCCGAGGCGGTTGCAAGGGGCGCATGGCAGCGGCGCACGTCGAGAAAGTCGAAATACGAGGACCTGGGCGAGCGTAGTGGCATGGCCTCGCCCAAGCAGCTCCGGATGATCGAGGCCATGTGGAAAGACGTCTGCCGCTACCACGCCGAGGATGAACGCGCCAGGGCGCTGCGGTCGTTCCTGTTCAAGCGTTTTAAGGTGTCTGACCCGAAGTTCATCACCAGCAGGCAGGCCTCGAAAATTATTTTCTCCCTCGAAAATATGAGGGGTCAGCGATAGGAGGCACGCGATGAAGCTGAGAGATGCCAGACTCTGTTTAGACTGCGAGGAAGTGTACCAGGCCGAGGGAGTGCTCAGTGCAACGTGCCCGGTCTGCGGCAGCGAATCAGTCACGCTGCTCTGCAGATGGGTGCCGACCATGAGAGAATTCGAACAGGTTACCGTAGAAACCAAAGCAGCAGGCGACGATGTTACAGCATCGACCGCCCGCTAAGGAAAGGACACGACTATGAGCATAGCAGAGCGATCAGCAATCAGCCATCAGCAATCAGCATTCGATCCCCTGCAGAGCTACAAGCAGGCATACTTCGAGCTCTACGGAGAGCTCCTCGCTGCGGTCAGAGAGGCGAGAGAGCGCGGCATGCACGACGCCGATCTCCTCAGGCTGCTCGACGCCGCTACCGACCGCGTGATGCAAGCCAGGTCTGCGTTCCTCCTGGGCGCAGACACTAACTGGCAGTGGCACTGCGTCGGCCTCTCGTTGGAGCTGCTGCACCGTCGCGCCGAGGAGGTCATGCGCCAGAGTATCGATGACAACCAGTTGGTCGAGCTCTTCGGCCGCTCCCAGGTCCTGGCCCTGCAGGCCCACATGATCACCAGGGGCAAGGCCGCCGCCATGGAGGCGCTATGGTCATAGTCGTCGACCTCAAGACCGTGGCCCCGAAGACCCTTCGAGCCCTGCTCCATGCCGACATCGAGCGGAGCCAGGCAGAGGAGCGGCGCACCCAGGCGCCCCGCCTCAAAGAGCAGCTGCGCATGCGCGTCGACTTCTGCATGGCGGTGCTCAGGGGCATGGACGAATGGGATGCCCTGGAGGTGCGGCGATGATCATACAGGTCGACATCCCCGATGAGCTCGTCGAAAAGACCCTTGTGCGATTCACGGCGCTCTCTGAGCACAACCGGGGGATCGAACGGACCGTAACCAGCCGGGCCTCTGCCCGCGAGGCCGGAGACCGCGCGATCGTCTACGAGGCAATACTGGACGGCATCCATAAAAGACAGGAGGAGGACAATGGCCACAATGGAGGAGATCGAGCTCGCAGCAAAACGGTATCACGAGGCCGAAGAGGCGCTCGCTGAGGCCATCAGAGCGATGCAGGACGCAGTAGACAAGATCACCAGGCATCACCTGCCCGTCATCAAGCGCAAGTTCGAGCGGGCGGGGGCAGCTTATGCTGAGCTTCACTCCGGAATATCCGCGTCCCCGGAGCTGTTCCGGAAGCCCCGCTCGAGGGTGTTTCACGGCGTCACCGTGGGGATCAAGAAGGAAAAGGGACGGGTCATCATCGCCGACGAGGAGGCCACTGTCAAGCTCATCGAGCGGCACCTGAAGCATCAGGTCGACATCCTCCTGAAGATCACTAAAAAGCCCGTTAAAAAGGCTCTGCAGGGCCTCTCCGGCGCCGACCTCAAAAAGATCGGCGTCACTATCGACCAGGACACTGACAACGTCTACATCGCCCTGGTCGCCTCGGAGGTCGAAAAGATGATCCAGGCGTTCCGCGAGGAGTACATGGCTAAGGTGCAGGAGAAAGAGGAGATGGAGGCGGCATGAAGGAAGGGTGGATCAAGACTGAGCTAACCCCGAAGCGCCCGAAATGGCACTTCTTTGCAGAGGGATCAAACTACTCTCTGTGCTGGAAGGTTCACACGTATATGAAGCCCGATCTTGAGCAGCGACACATCACAGCAGCAGGGAATTGTTTGACATGCGCGAAGCTTCTGAAGAAGAGAAGGGAGTCGGCATGATCTTCGGGCGACAATTGGTTATAGCCTCTATCGCAAAACAAGCTATCGACCTCAACATTGATGTCGATCAAATACGCGGATTGAAGCTGGTCGCTATGGTCAACACTCTCAGGAAAATGGATCTCCCGAATCGCACGCAGCTTAATCGAGTTATTCGGGAAGTTTTAAAACGCGAATTCAAAGGAGGTGAATAGTATGGCATCAGTAAGTTTTGGGAGTGTGAATCCGGGGTTGATAGCTGATCTTGAGAAGACCTTCGGCAAGCCCGCAGCATTCAGAGACATGTATAACGCCTTGTTCGACCAGGTTGACACTATCGACCGGGCGACTATGGGCAAGCTTGCCAATGAACACAAGCAGCCTATCACAGCAAACATCCATGTGCCAGGCGAGACCGTGAAGATGAGCGACGGCACCGAGTACGTTGTCGCAGCGGACGGCTCCTGGCGCAAGGTAGACAAGGAAGGAGGTGAATAGAATGATTACACCAACAGTCGGAAGAGTCGTATTGTTTACCCCTGCGAAGTCGGACTTTATGGCGACTATCGACAGGCAGCCGTGCGCCGCAATCATCGCGGCAGTACATTCGGACACGTGCGTTAACCTCGCGGTCTTCGACGCGAACGGCGCACACCATAGCAGGACCAGCGTTCCGTTGATCCAGGACGGCGCTCCGAAGCCTGAGGCTGGCGACTACTGCGAATGGATGCCCTACCAGAAAGGGCAGGCGGCAAAGACAGAGGAGCTGGAAAAGAAGCTGACTGAAGCGGGCTCATAGCTCGTGGCTGATGCCCCACATTGTGGGGTATCGGTTAAGAGAGATGATTTCGAAGGCACACGACTGGAAATCGTGTGTGGGAGGAAAGGGTAATGATCCAGACACTCATCATAATTTTCAGCTGCAGCTCAGTGTATCTCTTCAGCACGAAGACGAGATTCAAATACGGCTTCATAGCCGGGCTCCTGGGCCAGCCCTTCTGGATATACGAGACCTTTACGAAAGAACAGTGGGGAATGTTGATCGCAGCCCTCTGGTTCACGGCCTCTTATATTAAGGGCATAAAGAACAATTTCAATCTGCCCGTATTCATGCAGTCACTCTTGAGCTGGATATTCTTCCTGCTTTGCCCTTTTCTCCTTGGTGGATGCTTGCCTCTGGTATTTCTAATGCTCGGTGTCGCTGAATGGATTATCAGTTTAGGCTTTGCAATTTACTGCATTGCCTACTTGGCAATTTTGGACGGACCGCTCGAACAAGGGAGAAAGCTGAGGATATGAAAAGGAATATTCCCGAATTCTACGCCTACGAGATTAACGAATTAGCTCGGCGTGCCAGGACAAAGGACTATTACGCCAGGTGCCTCAAGCTCATTAAAGATACCGTGCTGAATGATCTGTTCGATGTCACGATGCTCCATGAAAAGGAGATCAACTGGCTGTGGAGAATCAAAAGGGATTTGCAGGAGAGCATGTAATGGTAAAACGGGTGCTGAACTATCCGGGGAGTAAATGGACAATTGCAGACTGGATCGTGCAGCACATGCCGCAACACGACTCCTACCTTGAGCCCTTTTTCGGATCCGGCGCTGTGTTCTTCCAGAAAGAGCGCAGCGTGATCGAGACGGTCAACGACCTTGACGGTAACGTAGTCAACCTGTTCAGCGTTATCAGGGACAGGGGTAATGAACTGGCTCGCCTGATTCAAATGACGCCCTGGGCAAGGGATGAATACGAGCTTGGTTATGATGCGGCCGTCGAAGACCCTCTCGAGAGTGCAAGACGTTTTCTCGTGAGATGCTGGCAAGCTGTGGGTAATAAGCTCTGCCAGCGCACGGGATGGAAGAAAGATATCGTCCAGACAAAAAAATACTACCCTGGCATGTGGAATGATCTCCCCTACAGAATCCTTGCTATAGCGACCAGGCTAAAAGAGACACAGATCGAAAACCAGGATGCATTTAAGCTGATACCACGGTACAACGATCGTCGCGTGCTCATTTATGCCGACCCTCCCTATATGCTCGGCGTGCGTTGCAGCAAACAATACAACCTTGAGCTTACCGAATGGGAGCACGGGTTTCTGCTTGATCTACTGTCACAGCATCGCGGCCCCGTAATCATATCCGCCTACGATAATCCTCTCTATAAGGATCGGCTGAGGGACTGGAGGAGGCTCTCTATTAATACATATACGTTTGGAGCTCGTCCACGGCAAGAAGTAATTTATTTGAATCGAACTGCAGTACAAGGAATGGATGATGGAGCAGGCAGCGTTTGATTTTGATTTAACTGGCGAGGAGCGCATGATACTCGCAGCTTTGCGGGAGGGGAAGGAAAATGCCATCTTGGGAGATGAAATCGTGAAACTGACAGGGATAGGATACGACAGAGTTAGGCAGGTAATCTCGCATTTGGTTAACGAGCATTTCTATCTGATCGCAAGCTACTCTCGAGGCTATTACATCCCCACGAGCGCAGAGGAGGTCTCCGAAACAACCCGGAGCCTTCGCCATCGTGGCATCTCCATTCTTGTCCGGGCCGCGAAGCTGCAAAAGAAAAGCGTCGAGGAAATTTTTAATCAATCAAAACTGGAGTTCCAGCAATGATTGCGACGGTAATTCCTCAGCACAAATTATCAGAGATCGAGGCCGGTACCCGCAAGGTCCATCACCTCGCCGCCTCGCCATTCTGGAAGCGGAGACTGCTGAACCGGCACCACGGCGCGATCCAATTCCTCTGCGGCCACAAGTGCCGGGCGTTCACCATAGAGAGGATTGAATATATAGCTACGCCTGAGGATGTCCTTGAGGTCATCCTCACCCCTTACTGCTTCGCCCTCTACTTGGGGGGGGGGCTTCACCTGGCCGAGGCAGGAAGAGATGTTTACTGCAGATCACGCGTCACGCGTTACGCGTCACGGGAGTTACTGTGGAGTGGATTAAAGAGCTGACAGAGGAGGAGCTGACCGCGGCCCTGGAGAAAGATTCCGAGCTGGTCTTTCAGCACTGCGGCTTGCCGACGCTGATCGCGCTCTGGGAGAACCTCCCCGGCATCACGATCTACCTATCGGAGAAGCCGCTCTACGCGCTCAAGCGGCGCTACGCCCGGAAGCACTTCGACCCCAACGATGATAAGCGCAGCGCGAAGGCTTTGGCGATCCTGCTGAAGGTCTCCGAAAAGTTCATTTACGAGGCGATCTCCTCGTCAGACGAGAAAGACGACCGGCAGGGACGGTTGATCTGACGGCCATGAAAAGAGGTATCATATAAAATGAGCAATTACTATTTCATTGCCTGTCATAGCTGCGCAGAGTACTGCGATGCATTTGCTCAGCATGTCTCGGGTAACGCCCACCATCTGGACAAGTCCGAAACGTTGCTTCCTCTTTTTTTGTCGAAGCATCAGGATTGTGCCCGGCTGCAGGTCATCTCGGAGTACTCTGAGCTGATCGATCGGTATTCGGAATTCAGAGGCTGATTCACGCGTCATGCATTACGGTCGTTTTACTTCCCTCTCAGCAAATAATTCCGCAGCGCCTCTTTAATCTCCTCGATATCGGCATCGGTCAGCTTTAAAAACGGCCGCGCCGGTATCGTCACCTTCCGGCCTCTCCCGGCCTTCCCGCCGAATTGATGGATCGCCGCATACACCGTATTCGTCCCCACGCGGGCGGAGCGGGCATCGTGCTTCTGCGCTATCGAGGCTGCGAGCTGTCCGCTTTTCTGCAGCGTCTTCCCCTGCTGCATCAGTGCCCGCTTCGAAGGCCTCCACCGGGGCCGTCCTTCGGCCTCGAAGTTCTGCTCCACCGCATCATGCATGATCCCGGCTATCTGCCGCATCACCGGCGACATGTTGGCGCCGCGCCCCTGCAGGTCGGTGAGGAGCCGCAGCGCCTCTTTGTCTTTTACACCGATTTTAATCATCGCGGCTCCTGTGGTAAAATATAGTCAACAGGTCCCGGAAACACGGTGAATCTCCCGGCCGTAGGACGGTCGTATCGACCGGATCGCGTGTGGGTGCAGGGGAGCCCCACCCGGGGCCTTTATAATTCATCTTTTAATATCTTCCCTTTTTTCCTGACGGTCTTTACCTCTTTCATTTCAGCCTTTCTGAAGGATGTCATAAAGAGGGTCTCTCCACTCCTCGTAGACTTCACTGCCGAGAAATATATTTCTTCTCCTGCCCTGAAGAAGACGATTGTCTGTTCGCCGTCCTGCACAATGAGCTGCGCTTTTGCGATGATGTCGGGCAGCTTCCGGTAATCCTCTATGCGCAGCTCCGGATGTCCGGTGATGCCCTCTATCCAGCCTCGCTGTTTCCTGAGCGTCTCATCCGACATAAGGACGGTCTGGCTCTTGGCGCCGATCAGCCCTCTGTAGTCCTCGTTGAGCACTGCCACGGGAAAGTTGCCGCCCATCTTACCCTCGTAAAACATTTTGAAGTCCGGCCCCGTGAGCCCACCCTCAATCCACTTTTTAGCCACATCATAATCGTAGCGGTCCAGGTCCGGCATCCACGCCGCCTTGCCGGGGTTGTAGCTCCAGCCCGGATCGGGCGCGACCTTCTCGCCCGTGAGCGGGTCCCGGTAGACCGTCACCGGCCTCAGCTCTCCGGTCGTTTTCGAGATGAGGACCTCTTTTGTGGAGAGCTTGCCGTCGGACGTCTCGGGCGTTATCCCCTTGCTCTTGAGATTGCGGTCGCTCAGCGCGCGCACGCGGCATCTGCAGCCCCAGCCGTTGGGCGGATAGTGGGAAATCCAAACGGGGTCGTCGTAGCGGAAGGTCTTGCCGTTCAGCGCGGCGTGCGCCGGTCTCGTGCGCGAATCCATCACCGCCACGTACTGCCACCAGGGCCGGTCGTCCACGTTAGCCATAAAGTCTTTATACCGCCCGGCCATGTACGCAGTCTGCAGATTGTTCTGATAGATCGTCCGCAGCCGGTGCGGCGAGCCGAGCTGCACGGTCTGCGCCCCGGTTTCGCCGCCGATCAGCTTGCGGCCCCACCATCCCTTAGCCTGGAGCCGCGGCGTCAGTTCTTTTTTGAACTGCTGCAGCGTGAGCCCCTCATCGAGCGACTTCTGCACCATCTCCTTGATATCCTTAAGGATGTCTGGCCGCATCGCTTTTGCCACGGTGAAGGCCTTGGCATGGGCTTCCTGCCACGTATCCTGCCAGTCCCAGCTGAAGGTGTAGCCTTTGCCCTTGAAGTACTCTACGGCCTTCTCAGGCGGCAGGCCGATGGCGTAGGAGAGATCGGGCTTGCTCATTGCCGGGTATCCTGGGTGATGAGGATCGTGAATTGCAGCGCCGTTTGCGGAGTGGTATCATCCGCATTGCGCACTTCGACCTCGGCATAGTGCCTGCCGACCGTATCTGTTTCACTCGCCGTCAATGTAATCGTGCATATTCCATTGATTGCATCCGTGATGGTGCATTCCCGGTTGACCTTTGCGGTTGGCGAGGTCTGATTTGTCTTCATGCAGAAATAGGCTTTCCTCCCGGTCAGATTCCACTGCGCGCCGAGATTGAACGTGAGCGTCTTAACATCTCCTCGCGTAACTTCCTGAAGGGCGCTGTCCGAGACAGTGATCATATGCTGCAGCACACCGGTCGAGAGATTGCCGGTGAGCGTCTGCTCCCTGGCAATGTCCTCGCCTGCAGCGATGTTTCTCGATGTAAGCTTCCTCTCGGCAACGTGCGCATTGCTCCAGGCCCGCTGGGCGATATCGGTCTTGTCCGCATCCGAGATGCTCGCCGTAGCCGTTGCATTGGCCTCCACCTTGTTGTCTGCGGTGACGGCGACCTGGTTGGTCGGCGATGTCCCAGTCTTCTTCAGCAGCGCTGCCGACGCTTCTATATCGGCCAGGATGAGCGTCGACCGGGATGAGATCGTCGCATCCAGGTTATCAAGCCGCGCGTCATTGGTAAGCAGGGGATTCGTCGGAATATTGTTGACGCTTGTCTGTGTGGCCCTGCTTGTTACCGTGGTGTCGAGATTGGTTTTGAGCTTCAGCCCTATGCTGTTTGCCGTCGATATGGCTGATTCGAGCACATTCCAGACCGAAACCGCCAGCGATGTCGAAAACGCCGTCAGCGTCCGGGTGGCCGAGCTCCATACCTTATCCGCAGCCGTCTGCAGGATATCGACGGCCCCCTGCTGCACCGATTTGACATAGTTCGACACATCGAACTGCAGCTTATCGGTTTGAGTTTTGATGGCGGTGATGCTCGTATTGTCGGGCGCGGTATAGCCTGATGTTGCGAGTTTCGTTGAGATATCAGCCGCGATAGAAGCGCCTGCCGGAGCACCCAGGCGGGACATGATATCTGCATTGCTGTCCGCCTCGATCTCGAAGCAGAATTCCGTCGCCACTGCCTTCGCAGTCGAAACAGTCCCCGCCATGCGGACAATGTATTGACCTGCTGCATAGCCGGTTGTATCAATCGAGCCGCCGTAATGACCAGTCTTCGCGTTGACCTTCGCAGGAGCGGCAAGAGAGGTAAAGGTAAATGTATCATCAGGTTTTTCGAGCTGTGCTTCGGGCGATGTCGGGTCTTCAACTGTTCCCTGATCATTGTGAAAATTAGCCCGGTATTTCACCGTTGCCCCTGCCTTGTATTTGCCGAGATAGATCATCTCTTCTCCTTACCTCATAGTCCCGAATGGGCCGACTGCACCGCCGCCTGAGCCTGCTCCATCGTGTATTTTCGATATGATCAACCCAAGAAACGGCCTCACTGTGGCGTCTTGTGACCACACGCCACTTGACTTCTGTGTCCTGTAACATTTATCTCCTCCAATGTAGCACGCCATCATAGCAGCGTCAGGAAAATTATTGTTAGGCACAGTTATATTTGTTGACGATTCCGGGACCAATACTGCTCGATACCAGGTGTTTGGCTCAAGTGTCACCGGAGTGCTAAAAAATTCATAGACCGGTGCGGATGAGGAATTGGAATAATAAAACCCCGCTGGGAAGCTGATGCTTCGAAGTACGCTGCCATCCGAATCGTAGAGCTTCAATGAAAAAACATCTGTATAATTACCATAAAACCAAAGACCAGAAACTTCAACCTGCGCTGGTGTCTGTATATATATTCCATGCTCTGTGACCGTAGTGATGTTACTGAACCCCCCTGATGTCCCTCCCACACCCCAGCCACCCCAAAAAGCGAAGCTACCATCATCGTACTCCAAAATCACGGACAAGAAAGAATTTGATTTCGTCCACGTTGTACCGTTAAACGTTCCTACGTAATAACTATTTTGATAACCTGAAAAAAGTTTATCGAGCCGGTAGAGGTTCAAATTTCCAGCAACGTAAGAAGGAAATGAAAAATCAACTGCAATAGGCTCCATGTATGTAACAGGCAGGTCAGCGGTCAGTTGACCCGCTTTCCAAATATGGTCATCAGTATCAGCAATCACCGAGTTGAAATAAGCGTTCCCGGCACCCTTTACAATACCGTCGGGAAGTCCGCTGGCATTGACACCCTGTATAGACACCCTGACGGTATCACCTATAGCAACCGTCACTGTGCGATAGTGGACCGTCCTTATGCTGCCGGATTTAGGGGCCTTAAATACAAAAGCCACTCTATGACCTGCAGCTGCCATGGTCGCATTCGCGCTATAAAATTGCCCGTAAAAGTCTGGCACTGGATACGCTACAAAACCGCTAGGAAATATCTGTAATGCCACTATCGCACCTTAAACGTTACGCTTTCGACTGTTGACTTAACTAAAGAGATATTCCTCGGGTCAATTCCCTCAAGATTCACACGCAAAAACATATTTTGAAAATGCAAAGGAACGTCGGTATTCCCATTAACCACAAACTGCTCAAAAACATCGATCGGCAAGGTATACCCTTCCTGCCCTGACTGCAACTCGATCATGTCATTCCCCGCATCATTTACTGTGATTTCGACTTCCGCCATCTTCTTTTCCTCCTACGTTGATTGTTATTACTGTGCTGCGTTAAACCTTCCCCACAGCTCCGCCACAAAGATCGCCCTGGCGAGCATCTCCTCGATGGATGCGGTATCCATGGTCGGATACGCCTCGGTGAGCTTCTCCAGTATCTCCTCGTGCGAGCTGCCCTCGTTAATAAGATCGATAACAGGCTTTAAAACACCCTCCATCTGCTTTTGCAGATCCTCCGGTGAGATTGAGTCTATCGCAGCGTCGACCGCCTGCTGGTCGGGGAATAACCCCTCCTCCCCTCCCCGTGCCGCGAACTCCGCCTCCGCGGGCTTCTGCGTTGCCGGGCTGACGACCTCGATGTCGCCTTCCTCAAATCCATACTCCCGCATGAAGTATTGTTTCGTGAACTTCACCTGGCCTGTGTCGGCAAGGGTCTTGTCCCGCTCCGCAAGAGCCGTGTCCACATCCTCTTCCTCGTACATCGAAAAGGCCGGGCGCTCGCCGCCGCCCCAGTTCAGCTCGTGGATCCACTCGATCAGCGTATTGAATATCCGCATGACAAGCCGCTTGTCCGCATCCACGATATCCTTCCGCACCTCCATGTGGCCCTTTGTCGCTGCATAGGAGCCGCCTTTGACTTCGGTAGAAAGGTTCTGGCCGAGCAGCGCGATCGATATCTCGCTCTTGCAGGAATTGATCAGGCGCTCATGCAGGTCTGACGATCCGGAGCCGCCCGAGCCTTTGCCCGAGCCGGTCACCAGTTCCACGCTTGAATCGTCCGGCACTACTGCTATCGCATCGTTCACCATATTGGCGAGCATGTCAGCCAGATCATCGTACTCTTTCGGGTCGAGACCACGGGGCAACTTGCCCAGAAGGAACGGCATACCGAACTTCTCGACGAAGACCACCCAGAACTTATAGCCGCCTTTTTTAAAGGTTACCGGCCAGAAGCACCGGGAGAGCAGCGGGAAACCATACGGGTTCTCATACGTCGCCTCATGCCGGGCCAGCAGGAATTTCCGGGGCGGCAGCTCCTCGCCATTGAGGTAGTTCTCCCTGGTCCGGAGACGCAGCTCGTTCTCGTCGCTGAAGACAAACCAGCCCTGCGGCTTGCCTCTGATATCCTTCGGCAGCCAGTAATTCCCGACCCGCTCCCACAGCACTTCCAGCGCCTGATACCCGTAGAGCGGCGCATCCAGTATCTCGCCGATAATGCGGTCCAGGTCGAGGTTCTTAAATACATCGGTGATGAGCTTCGCCTGGCGGCTCTTCGCCTTGCCCCGGTCGATCTCCCATTCCAGGGACTTTACCCCGGCTTTTCTCGAGACCACGCAGCCGCCCAGGTGCGCGTCGACGAGCAGCTCCCGGTAGACGGTGATATCCTTGCCCATCTTTTTCAGCACCGGGTCCGGGTTGGGCAGGTACATCCCGAGGCTGTAGAAATCAATCGACTGCTTTCTGGTCGCTATCTCATCGGCCAGCGAGGTCGATCTGTCCGCTGAAAAATTGATAAAAGTGCGCTCATCTATCCAGAGTCCTTTTTTGGCCATTCGAGCCCTCCTGCAGTCCGTTTCTATCGCCGACCGGCCTCTTTTTTGCCGACCGTTTAAAATCCCGCTCCTGACCCCTCCAAAACCTTTTAATTTTGATTGAAGTCAACGGTCTTACCCTTTGTGCCTTCTGGGCCGAAAGGGCCTTAAATCGCCTTAAATTTAGCCGTTGCCTTTGCCGTTACCGATCACGCGTTACGCATCACGGTTCACGGTCGTTTCGATGTTCCGGACGATCTCCTTCCAGTACCGCTTCCGGGCTCCCCGGTTGTAGCCCATCCTCCGGAGGCAGTCGTTCATCCCGAAAAGAAGCCGCTGCGCCCTGTCGACCCTCCGCTTGAAAAACCTGTATTTCAACTTCTGAATCGGACTCAGATGTTTAAGTGCAGTTAAAAGCTTCATGTAATTTTCTCCTTTTCTGGGTCGTTTTGCCGTTACCGATCACGCGTTACGCATCACGGTCGTTACTCGTAGCCTTTAAGCATCTCATTGGACTCTCTCCTTTTACTGGATGATATATGGATAGGCCCGGAGGTCTTGCTCCTGGCCTGGACTGCAAGCGACTTTGCCCAGAAGTGGTCCGCATGGCCGATCGAGTCGGTGCGGTCTGCGTCGAACCTGAAGTGGCCGGTATCGGTCGAGGTCCTCTTCACACTGTGGAGGCTCTGGCGGATCGTGTGATCGGCGGGGATGAGATCCTTCCGGTCCTCGAAGCTCTTCTTGATGCCGTAGGCGAGCGTCTCCTTATTAGCCGTGGTGAAGTCAATCCCTTCGACCCTGCTCGCGCCGAATATCTCCAGCGCCCGTTCGGCCATATCCGCGCCGATGCCGGTCTTGTCGATGCAGGCGCGTCTGAATCTTGGAAGCCGCATGAGCGCAAAGAGCACGTTCCGCTGCACGCCGAAGGGCTGCTTATGGAGCGCGATCGCAGCGCGTGTGAGATAAAAGCCGTCGCGTTCTTCATCGACCCATATCACCGAGAGGTGCCGCATCCGGGCAACGTCGAATCCTATATAGAGATCATTGACAAAAGGCACCTCGTCGCGCAGCCACCAGGGTTCGAAGGCAGGAGGGCGTTCGAGATGCTTATACTGATTGTGGTGTTCGATCGCTTCATTCACCAGGCGCTCGACCCATGACGGCTCGGCAAGGAGTCGCGCATCCTCCACGGTCTCGATGAGGTCATACGGCAGCCAGGCCGTGGCTTCGTCCATGAACTCGACCAGGTATTCCTGGTGCCAGGCTTCATCATCATTGAGCGCCAGGCGGAGGTCTTCCGGTTCGATTGGATTGCTGTCTTCATCGAACAGCTCAAGGCCCATGGTGACGGCCTGGTCGATGGTGCAGTTGTGCTTCGAGTAGCCGCCCCGCTCGCCTTTGTGCTCATAGTCCGGACCATCGAAGACCTGCAGCGTCTTTGCGGTCCACAACTCATAGAACTTGTTTTTCTTCCCCTGGGGCGTCGAGATGATCCGTATCTTGTAGCCCCTCGTGATCGTCGGGAAGAGCGCCTTCCATATCTCGCGGCTGTCCTTATGGAACGCGAACTCATCGAGGAGGATGTTGGCGCTGTGGCCTCTGGCCGTGCTCGGGTTTGCGGGCAGTCCGATGATGCGGGACCCATTGGGGAAGAGGATCTCCAGCTGCTTATACTCCGTCTTGTCGTCGGCCTTGAAGCTGTCGACCAGTTCGCTGATCGCCGAGTTGATAGCGCGCGCATGGATGGCAGCGGTGCGCATCAGCTCTTTGGATTGTCGTTCTCCAGCGGAGAGGAACACCCAGGTAGTGCCGGGGTTCTCCACGCAATCGAGCACTGCCTCCAGGGAGGTGGCAAACGACTTGCCTGCCTGTCGCGACCATTTGCCGATCTTGAAGCGTGATTTATCGTTCACCCATCGCTTCTGGTACTCGGTAAGCTTGATGATGGGATCGATGGTTGATTGCGAGGTTATCGTGGTAGCGGGCTGCTTATTCCCGGTCTTGATGATGCCCTTCGCCTGTGCAGGCTTGGGAGTGGCGATCGCAGGCAGCCGGTCGATGATCAATAACAGGCCGAATGCCAGGAGAAGAGCAAACAGGAATGTCCGGAGGCGCTTATGATTTGAGGCCATACATCCCTCTGATCATCTCTATAAGCTCGGGCGAATAGTGATTCTGGGCCGGCTTTTTTGCTTCTCCGCTGCTCTCTTCGATCAGCGGCTGTATGCCGCCGTAGCTCTCGTATGCCTGGATCGCCCTGAGGAGGGCAAGGATATTCTTCGGCGTGGGCTCTGCTTCGGCGTTCCGGAGCGTGACATCCACGAGTGCCTTGAGCTGGTCCTTTGTCCCTTTGTTCTGCTCAAGGTGCTTTCTCCTCTTCTCTTCCCACTCGCCGTCCTTCTTCCAATTGAAGAGGGTCTTCCTGGAGACGTTTTTGCCGAGCATGCCGACGATCGCATCGAGCGAAAACCCCTCGCGCACAAAGAGCCGCTGCGCCTCTTCATAATAAAGAGCGGTCTTACCCATCGATCTCGAGCTCCCGCCTCTTCTTCCTGATCTCGGCTTTCAGCTCGATGATCTCATTATTGAGCGCGATGAAGTCTTTCAGGGTCAGCTCGGCTCTGCAGAGATCGAGGTCCTCGGATTCTTCGACGCCCGGATCGATGATGTCGCGGAGGATAATGATGTAGTTTTCCGCCCTGCGTCTGAGATCTTTGAGACGCTTCTCTTTTTCAGCGAGCCGCGCTTTCTCCAGGATCATCTCTTTGCCGAGGCTCATTCGGTCACCTCCAGTTTGATCTTCTTGCCTGCCATCAGGATGGGGCACTGCGCGGGAGTTTCTAATTTCAGAGAGAGACGGTCAAGGATTCCTGCGAGCTGCAGCTTGTACTCCTGCTCGTCTTTGAGGAGCTGGATGAGCTGACCATTCGCGTTGTGGAGCCTGTCGAATGCCTCAGCGAGGGTCTTGTTCGTCTGATCCTGCGCCTCCTTATCCAGCTTCGCCTTTTCTTCCTGCCTCTTGTTGGCGTTGGTGAATGTGAAATACCAGATGATGAAAACGACTATCGCGACTCCGCCCTGGACGACAAACTGCATGGCCTCCTTCAGGCTCAAATCCATTCAAAACCTCCTCGTGCGTTGCGCCGCCGGCGCGATTGAGCCCATCTTATATTTTGATTCTCATCTATTAATACTGAGCTGTTCAGTAACACTGCCCCGCGGCCCTCCGGTAAGCTGAAGCCAGATTGAAATTGGAAACACCCCAGCAAAGAGGCCTCGCTGAGTTGTTGCCTCGCTACGAGCAGGCTGGTGCGCTGACAGGGAAAGGCGGGATGGTAAGACTAAGGCGGCCAGCCAATAGCCGCAGCGGCGGTTTCAACGGTTTAAACGGCTTGAGCGGTTTGAACTGTTTTCTTGAATGAAAGGAGGAAAGCAGCATGCCTGAAAAAGTGCCGGTGAAGAAGGTCCCGATATTCCGGGCCGGTGTGCATGTGGATTCCAATGGGAATCGGAGGGAGTGGACTGTTGATGATCTCGACAGCATGGTCAAGAATTTCGACCTGTCGGAATTCATCCCGGCCATAGTGGTCGGTCATCCGAAGGTCGAGGACCCCCGCTACGGCGATTTCGACGCAGTCTACCGTGAGGGGAAAACGCTCTTTGCCGACGTGGATGTCATTCCGGAAATGCACGATGCATGGAAGAAAGGGCTGTATCCCGAGCGGTCGGTCCGCATTGTCAAGCTGGATGACGGCACGTACAAGATCAGACACCTCGGCCTGCTCGGAGCTCACCCCCCGGCAGTTACGGGACTCCCCCGCGTGGAGTTCTCAGCTGAGGATGGAGAGGAGGTCATCATCGATTTCTCCGAGTACCGCTTCCCGGTAGTCGGCAGGGTCCTGCGGCGCTTGCGCGAATTCTACATCGAGAAGTTCGGAGTCGAAGAAGCCGACCGCATTGTCAACGAGTACGAGCTTGAGGATTTGCAGCGCGTGGAGCCCGAAGCGGTTTCGTCCGCTGCATTCAGTGAACCAACACAAGGAGGAGGCGATATGCCAACACAGAGAGAACAGGAATTGGAACAGCAGCTTGCTGAGGAGCGGCGGAAGAGCGCCGACTTTTCCGAGAAGCTCAAACAGAAGGATGCCGAGGTCGCCACGGCCAACCAGAAGACCACGGTCCTGTTGGCTGAAAACAGAAAGAAGGAGTTCTCTTCTTTCTGCGAAGGGCTCCGCAATGAGGGCAAGCTGCCGCCTGCGGTCATGCCCAAGGTCCTCGACTTCATGGAGATACTCTCCGGCGTCGAGACCTTCGACTTCGCCGAGGGCGACGGTAAGAAAGCCGCCAAGCCGGTCGAGATGTTCAAGGAGTTTCTCTCCGGCCTCGGCAAGGTCATCGAGTTCGGCGAGCACGCGACGAAGACGAAGGTCGGAGACGCGGGCAATAAGGACCGTGAGGCGCTCATCAGCGATTTCATGGAGAAAAACAAGGACGCATCCTACAAAGAGGCCGTGCTCGCGGTCTCGAAGGATCATCCTGAATTATTCAAAGAGGAGGTATAACGCATGAGGAATTTCAGTTTTATCAGTAAGGGCGGACTCGCTGTTTGTGTTCTGCTCCTGTTTGTGGGGCTGTTGGCGATCGCTTCAGTCAGTCCTGCGGCATCAACCATGGGATCGCTCGCCTGCGCGCCGATCGTATTCGGCATGATGGGCCAGACCTCGGGTGTCGAGAAATCAGTGAAGTGTACTGCGGCGGTGTCGGCGTTCACCATTGCCAAGTTCGGCGCCGATGACGACACCTTGTCGGCAGCCACAGCCTCGACGGAGGACCTTATAGGTATTTTCCAGCACGACACAGCAGCTGCCGGCGACGAGGTGAGGGTAATGCTGACCGGCATCAGCAAGGTCGTGCTCGGCGGAACGGTCACAAGAGGCAACTGGCTCACCTCTGATGCAAACGCCAAAGCAGTAGCCATCGGAGCGGTTGCAGGGACCAACTACAACTCAATCGGCCGTGCGCTTGCCTCGGGTGTGGCGGGAGACATCATCCCCGTGCTGCTCGAACCCGGCAGGCCGCAGGGATAATCCAAAAGGAGGGCTAACGTAAATGCCGGAACCAAGAACGCTGCATGTAGACAGCACACTCTCTACCCTCTCGTTGAAATACCGCAACGAGCAAATGATCTGGCCGCTCGTCTTACCTATAGTCAAGGTGAACAAACGGTCGGACAAATTCATGATCTATAACAAGGCAGACAGCTTCAAGCTCGTCGATGACAAGATCGGTCCGAAGTCTCTGCCGAATGAAGTCGACTGGGGAGTAACGCCCAGCAATTACTCGGTGAAGGACCACGCCCTTGGCGACTGGCTGCCTCAGGAAGATATCGACAATGCGGACAATCCGCTCCAGCCTGAAGTCGATACCAACGATTTTATCAATCTCCTGCTCGACATAGCGCAGGAGGCTAGAGTAGCGTCCCTGGTGTTCAGCGCCGCCAATTATCCCACCGGCAACAAAGTGACACTTTCCGGTACGGGGCAGTGGGGGCAGTCGGCGGACGATCCTATCGGCAATCTCATCGCTGCTATCGAATCGTGCTTCGTCCGTGCAAACACTCTTGTCATAGGGGCCGATGCCTGGATGGTGCTCCGCAAACTCCCCGAGATGCTCGATGCCGTGAAGGGATCGACCCGCTACCAGGGCTCTCCCGGAGGCCTCGTAACACCTTCCGAGCTTGCCGGACTGCTCGAAATCGACAACGTCCTCATAGGCAGGGGTCGGTATATTTCCTCGAAGGAAGGCCAGACGCCGACCTATACCCGCCTCTGGGGCAAGCATGCGGCTGCGCTCTATGTGGAGAAAAAACCCGGAGTCAAGTCGATCACCTTCGGCGTGACCTTTGCCGAGATGCTCAGGCAGTCATCGCGCGAATTCGACGGAAAGCGCGGCGTAAAGGGTGCGCATTACATCAAATGCGCATGGAATTCCGACGAGAAGATCGTGGCCTCAGACCTGGGCTACATGATTGAAAACGCGGTGCCGTAAGAAATAGTGAACACTTGATCGAAGGGGCGGCTGATCAGCCGCCCCTTATTCCAAATGTCGACGGAGGAACAATGCCGAAGTACATAGTGAAAGATACGCACATCATGCATGGCGCCAAGGGTGCAAAAGAAGCAAAGACCTATGCCCCCGGAGAAGAGATCGAGCTGACGGAAGAGGAGGCAGCCGCGCTCGGGTCGCATGTTGAGTCTGCTCCTACCAAGGAGAAAAAGTAGCGATGCCCTACAGCACGCTCGACGACCTCAAGAAACCGCTCCCTGAGAAGAACATCATCGAGCTCACCGATGATGACGGCCTCGGGGTGGTCGACCAGACAAAGGTCGATGAGGCCATCGCCTATGCCGACCAGCTGATAGACGGCTACCTGAGAGGAAGGTACTCCCTTCCTCTCTCCACCGTCCCCGGCCTCATCAAGCAGCTCTCGGTGGACCTCGCCATCTTTCACCTCTACGGCAGGCGCTTCGAGATGGAGCTGCCCGAGGGCATCATGGCGCGGTACAAGAACGCAATCAAGCTCCTGGAGCAGATACAGAAGGGTCTCATCAGCCTCGGCATCGAGAGCGCAAGCACCGGGAGCCAGGGCATCTACAAGAGCAACAAGACGTCCGACGACCGGACGTTCTCGAAAGATATTTTAGACACGTTTTAAGGAGGGTTTGAAACCATGTTAAGCATACTGGGATCACTGCTGGGGTTCGGCTCATCACTGGTCCCGCAGCTCTTCAAGTTCTTCCAGGACAAACGGGACAAAGAGCACGAGCTGAAGGTGATGGAGGTGCAGATGCAAATGCAGGCTGCAGGCCACGCACAGCGGCTTGAAGAAATCAACGTGCAGGGAGACATAGAGGAGTCGAAGGCGCTCTATCAGTCTGCACAGCCGATCCTTTCGGGGGTCGAGTGGGTAGATGCCGTTATCAGCTTCCTGACGAGCTCGGTACGCCCTGTCATCACGTATTCATTCTTCGCCCTCTATGCCTGGGTGAAAGCGGCTCAATACGCCAAAGCCCAGGATGTTGCGGCAATCTGGTCGCCGGAAGATATGGCGATATTCTGCACTATCGTCTCGTTCTGGTTCGGCTCCCGGACGATGCAGAAATTCTTTAGAAAGTGATGAGTAAATGAAACACCGTTATACCACCGATAAGGGCGTCGATTTCATCAAGGGCTTCGAGCGCTTTGTTCCCCGTGTCTATGACGACGGCTACGGCTATCCCACCATCGGTTACGGGCACATGCTGCTCCCCGGAGAAATGTTCGATCTCATCGGTGAGGAAGAGGCCGAAGCCCTGCTGAGAAGAGACCTCTTCAAGGCCGAGCGCTCCGTGCTCAGGCTGATCGACCTGCCGCTCGGGGACAACGAATACGATGCCCTTGTCTCATTCGCCTTCAACGCCGGAGGCGGCGCACTGCAGCGGAGCACGCTCCGGATGAAGCTGAACCGGGGGGAGGACAAAGAAGAGGTAGCCGCCGAATTCCTGAAGTGGATATATGCAGGCGGCAAAAAAACGAGAGGCCTGCTCAGGCGCAGACTGGCCGAAAGGGAGATGTTCCTCTCATGAGAATCGAAGACCTCGAAGACAAGCTCATCGAGACCGTCAAGACGGCAATGCCCTACCTGCGCTATGTGGACACGTACCAGGGCGAGCTTGACGAGACGAACATCGTCCAGTTCGTCAAAAACTTCCCTGCCGTGCTCATCTATATGGAGGAATCGCGCTATCTGAACCGCGCCTGGCCGCTCAAATGGCAGAGCGTCGAGATCACCATCCTCGTCTGCGACCGCAACTTGCGCGGCAACAAGAGCGCCCGCCGCGGCGACCGATCGAATCCGGGCACGTACGGGATGCTGCAGGACTTGTTCGATACGCTCTTTGGCAAAGACCTCGGCCTTGCCATGGACGCCCTGGATATCCTGTCGGAGACGGCATTGATCAATACATCGAAGCTGGCCGTCTATGCGGCCCGCTATAAAACCAAATTCGCAAAGAATTAACCCGTTTTGCGTAACGGGAACAAAAGGAGCGCTCTATGGAAGAAAGAAAATCAGGATCGTTCATCGTGGATGATGACGGCGCACATGCGCCGAACCTTTCCGACGAGGCGATGGCGCAGGCAAAGAAGCTGAAGGATGACCTGCTCAGGCGTTATGCTGCGGGCAAAAAGCAGCTCGGAGAAGAGCCCGACAGCACTATTGAGAACCGGGCCTTGATAGAGCTGCAGATCGAGGTGGAGATGCTTGAAACACGCATTACGCATGACGAGAAAGAGGAAGCCCGTCGCCCCTCACGCGCTGTGCGTAACGAGAGCAAGAAGGAGGTAAAGAGTGAACAGCAATAAAGCGGTGATCCTGGCAAAGGTAGAGGGCAGCTACGGCGTGGATGCCAACCCGACCGCTGCGGCGAATGCCATCCTCTGCGAAAAGCCGACTATCGAAGTGATGAGCAAAAAGCTGGAGCGAAACAACGTCAAGCCCTATTTCGGCAACCTGGCGCCGGTAAACATCGGCGAGGGACTGAAGCTTTCGTTCTCAACCGAAATCAAGGGCTCGGGCACTGTCGGGACAGCGCCTGAGATAGGCGTCCTCTTCAGAGGGTGCAACTTCACCGAGACCATCACTCCCGGCGTCAAAGTCGACTACGACCCCAACAGCAACACCTCCACCGGCGAGTCGCTCTCGATGTACTACTACCTGGACGGCATTCTGCACAAGATACTCGGCTCCAGGGGAACCTTCAGCTACGAGAGCAAGGCCGGAGAGTACGGCAAGATCAAATGGGACTTCACCGGCATCTTTGCCGGGCCGGTCGACCAGGCAATCGTAACGGGCGTCTATAACCAGACCGTCGCCCCGCCGAGATTCGTCAGCGCCGCCTTCAGCATCGACTCCTATGCGGCGATCATCGAGACCCTCAAGATCGACATCGCCAACGAGATCGGCAAGCGTCCCTCGGCGAATGCCGCAACAGGCATCCTGGAGTACTTCATCAAAAACAGAAAGCCCACCGGCGAGATCGACCCCGAGGCAGTGCCCCTGGCGACCAAAGACTTCTGGACGCTCTGGAGCAACAGCTCCAGGGTGGCGATGACGTCAACCCTGGGCGCTGTTGCCGGAAACAAGCTGATCACCACCGCCCCGAAGGTAGGTCTGGGCGATCTGAAATACGGCGATCGGGAAGACGTGGTCACCTACGGCATGCCCCTGGTGTTCACGCCCAACGCCGGAAACGACGAGCTTAAATTCTCGTTCCAATAACATTTTAAAGGAGGTTTTACACCATGAGAGACCTTGGAAAAGCGGACAACAAAGCAACCCTCAGAGACGGCATATCGGGCTCGAAGATCGAGCTCTTCTACCGCACGCCTACGACCGAGGAACTGCAAAGGTACTACTCGAATTCGATCATCAGAAAAGGCGGCAAGACCATCCCCAACGCAGTCAGTGCGCGGGTCGACTTCGCCATGGACATCCTCACCGGCATCGGCGACGGCAGCTTCGGCCTGGGCGGCAAGCCCATCTCGTCCAACCCTGCGTCCCCTGATTACTGTCCCGACTGGAAGGTCATGGTAAAGGAGAGCGCTCCCGACATCCTCGACACCTTTGTCATCATGACCTTCGAGCGGAGCAGCCTACAGGCGGCCCTTGCCGAGGGCGACGGAGGAGAGGAAGCCCTCCCTTTGCCGAAGAGCTCAGAAGGCTGAGAGAGAAATGCACGCCGGAGCGCAAGAAGAAATGCATAAAGAATTCGGGCGAGCACCTGCCGATTCTCTGCAGTCAATGCCCCGCGAACGAGCCTTATGAGCCCTCGGAATGGTTTACGCATATCTGGAGGTTGTATGAGCTTCAGCGGGGAGGATATCCGTTCCAGAAGAATGATCTCTCCCTCGAAGAATGGATTGCAATAGGAACGCTAAAGGAAGAGATGGACACCTTGAAATGGGGCTGATGATTAAATGAACGAGATCGAGCTGATAATTACTACGGACAATTCCGGGCTGGTCACCGGCGTGCGGACCGCAAGCGGCGAAGTGATGAACTTCGGGAAAACCTCTTCGGAAGCCGCCGACAAGGCCAGCTCCGGGTTCAAAAAGCTCATCAACGATGCCGACAATTTCAAGCTCAAGATGTCCGATATCGACCGGATGATGGCTGCGGGGTTCGGCTATGCCACGCTCTATATGATGGAGCGCCAGTTCATGAAATCGATTGAAGCCTCGGAGATGATGCAGAACAGCCTGCGGGGACTCGCCGGTATGGCACGTTATGCAGGCGAGAACATCGAGACCGCCATAGGACAGGCATACAAGTTCACCGAAGACGGCCTGCTCAATGTGAGAGAGGCATCGCTGTCGCTCCAAAACCTCCTGCAGAGGGGATACGGACTTGAGCGCTCTATCGAGTTGATGGAGCGGCTGAAGGATGCCGCTGCCTTCAACCGGCAGTCGCACCTGAGCATGGGCGAGGCGATCACCTCTGCAACCGAAGGTCTCAAGAACGAAAACTCCATCCTTGTCGACAACGCCGGTGTCACGAAAAACGTCTCGATCATGTGGAAGGAGTACGCCGCGCAGATCGGCAAGGGAGTCGACTCGCTCACCATAGCGCAAAAGCGCGAGGCCGAATACCAGGGCATCATGCGCGAGACCGAGGGGATGCTCGGCAATGCAAAGCTCGCCACCGAAGGGCTCACCGGCGCAAAGGCCCAGTTGAGGAATGAGGTCTTCAAGCTAAGGGCTGGTCTCGGTGATTCGCTCACCCCTGCATTTCTTGAACTGGGTAAAGCGGCCAACTGGGTGCTGGAGAACGCATTGAAGCCTTTCGTCGGGGGCCTTGAAATCACCGGCGCACGGATCGGCCTCTGGTGGGAGAAGCTAAGCGTCATTTTTTCAGAAAGCTGGAAGGGCGTGATAAGCGGCGGAGGGATCGTCAGTAGAAAAGAAGAAATCAAAAAGCAGCTTGCCGAGCTCGACAAAGTCTTCGACGAGCATGCCACGGAGATCGCTAAAAAGTGGGGTGGCGGGATGACCATTCCCCAGATCGGGCGCGATACCGGAAAGAGACGCCAGGATGTAATCGCCCCTGAAAAGGAGCTGGAGAAAGTAAAGAGCCTCAACAAGAGGATCCAGCATGAGCTGGAGCAAATGACCCTCTCCCAGATCGACCAGATAAAAGCCCAGGCTGCAGAGTGGATCAAAGAGGGCGGTAACAGAGTGTTGGTCGAAAAGTGGGCCACTGCCGAGACGAACAAGATCAGGCGCGACGGTCTTTTGAATGTCCTCAAACTGAATCAGGAGCAGGCAGAGCTCGAAAAGAAAACCGAGCAGGAGGTCGCCGACTTCAAGATCAGGCTTTACGAAGCTGAGCGGCAGCGGAACGAGGACCTCTTCAATCAAGCGGTGCAGCTCAATGAACAGCGCAAACAGATGCAGCGCGAGCAGTACGAGACCATGTGGCAGGGAGTGCTGGGCCAGACCAACATGGTGGGCGGCGAGATGGGCGTGGGCCTCGGCATGATGGCGGGCGGCATGAAGGGGCTCATGGACGTCGAACAAGGGTACGATCCCTACTCCCAGGAGCTGGAGCGGCTGCAGCAGTACTATGCCGACAGGATAGCCCTGCTGCAGGAGATGAAGGCGACCGAGGCGGAGATCAACCAGCAGTACGAGGACTACATGGTGCAGCAGGAAGCTATTGCCGGCCAGCAGCGGCTGCTGGTCGCCCAGAACCTGGCCGGGATGCTGGCCGGGACCATGTATTCGCTCTACGTCGCCGCCGGACAGCACAACGACGCCATGTTCAAAATGTGGAAGGCGTTCGCGATCGCCGAGGCGCTGATCTCCACCTATGCGGGCGCGGCACGCGCTCTGGCCGAGTGGCCGTGGCCGTTTTCGATCGCTGTGGCGGCAATCGTGACAGCCACCGGTCTGGCCAGGGTCGCAGCAATCGCGTCGCAGAAGCCGGGCACGGCAGCGACCTCTGCGGGCGTCAGCGGAGGCGGCGGCTATACGTACACCCAGCCGACTGTCCCGTCGTTCCAGCCGGCAGAGCAGGAAAAAGAGAAGACCCGCCCCTTGACCGTCACGATCTACAACTACGGCATTCTCGGTACCGACCAGGACCAGATCGCCCGCGACTTGGTCCCCGCGCTGCAGAAAGCAATGGATGACGGAGCGCATTGATGAACCCGATCCTCCTCTACGACAACAGGTTCAATGACGCCATCCCCACGGCAACCGATACCGCCGCAGGATATGACGTGCTCAATATCAGGGATCTGAGGACCTATACCTTTCACAAGTTCGCCGGCAGCGGCACGAAGTACTACTACATCAACTGCGGGTCAGCAAAAGCTGCCGACTGCCTGGCGATCATATCTCATAACTTGGGAACAGCGGTCGCGACGGTATCGGTCGAGAGTTCTGCGACCGGCGCATGGGCAGGAGAGCAGGTAGAGCGCCTGGCCGGGTTCGTGCCCGCAAGCGACAAGGCGCTGCTCAAGATATTCAATTCCGCTTCCGCCCAATATTGGCGGGTAAAGATCGTTACGGCAGCAGTGGCCGCCCAGGTCGGCGTGCTCATGCTCGGCGCAAAGCTGCTCTTCCCCTATCCTCCGGACGCGCCGTACCGGCCGTACTCCGAGCGCATCGAGGCTGAAACGTCGATTGGAAAGACCGGCGCCATACTGGGCTCGACGATCAGGCATTACCCGATCGACGTGATCGCCCCGTTTTCGCACCTCACCCGCGCCTGGGTGCTCGACAATTTCAAACCCTTCTGGATCAATCACGGACGGAAGCTCAATCCGTTCTTCTACGCCTGGGACCTCGATGTCTATCCGGATGATGTCCTTTTCCTGGCCTGCTCGCCTGATATGGTCTACGAGCTGTCGGTAAGCGTCCTCACATACATCGACAGCATCGTCCTCCGGATGAAGGGAGTCAGCGAGGTATGACGTACGCTGATGAATTAGGCAAGATTTCACGCACGCCGGTCACCCTTGTGGTGATCACGCTCGATTACTGCGGCAGGACCTTCAGCGTCGATCCCTGCCTGGCCACCGGCACCAAATGCTGGAATACCTGGAAGACCTGCAAGTATAAGAGCGCCTACCTGAAGCAGAGCAAGGATTACAAATTTACTTCTGCCGATACTCCGCTGCCGTTTAAAACCGGCGAGCGGCCGTATCTGCAGCGCGTGAAATATCTCCCGACCGAGATCAAGGACAGTTTGACAGTGAATGCGAGAGAGATCTATGAATTTTACGATGTGCCTGATACCGATGTGGGCATCGATCCCTATGTCACCACGCGCAGCGCCTTTCCCACTATTCCGGGGACATTCTGGAAGAAGCTGATAGCCCGTAACCCTAACTATAAGGGGCGCACAATAAAACGGTATGAGGGCGCTCTGGGCCTCGCAGAGAACGAATTCGAGCAAAAATTCGTTGGGGTCCTGGATAACATCACCTTGGGAAAAGGGGAGACTAAGGTCGAGACAGTTGATCTCCTGAAGTCGCTTGCCAATGTAGAGATCCCGCCCAAGGTCGATATCAAGCTGGTATCCGACACAGCTTTAGACTCAGCGACGATCACGTTGACAACGCTCGCGGGACTCTATGCGGCCCCGGCCTACATCCGCATCAAGGATGACATCATTTACTACACCGGCACCGCCGGGGGCAACCAGATCACCGGCTGCGCCTGGGGCCAGTTCGGCAGCACGAAGGAGGCCCATAGGGCGAAAGACAAAGTGCAGCCGGTACGCTATATCCCGCCGACGAACGGCTTCGACATCATGAAAACGCTGCTCGAGGCCGACGCCGGGATCGACCCTGCGGATGTCGATACCGCTGCCTTCGATTACTGGAAGGCCTGGCCCGATATGGATGTGAACTTCTCGGCCATCATCTCCGAGCCGACCAAGGCGGATAAGCTCTACTTCGAGCTGGTGGACCTCCTCGACTGCAAATCATGGGTCGCCGAGGACCTCAAGATCACTATCAAACGCAACGTGCCCAACGAGCCCGGCAGGGGATACAAGACGATCACCGACGCAGCGAACATCATTCACGGTTCAGCAAGCGTCGACCTCAATGAGAAGTCGCGTATCACCCGGATGCTGCTCTATTGGGACAGAACCGCGATCGGCAAGGTCGCCGACGTGAACTCCTATAACCGCCTCGATATCGGCCTCGACAGCGACGCAGAGGGCGATAATGACTATAACGATATCGTCGAGAAGAAGGTCTTCTGCCGGTGGCTACGGAGCGGGTACGAGACCGAGGAGATAGTCAACAATTTCATCAAGGACCTCCTTGCCCGGCAGGTATGGCGGCAGCGCGACGCGATGCCCATACTACAGTGCTCGCTGGAGCTGAAGGACAGCGACATCAAGACCGGCCAGTTTACCAAGGTCAGCACCGACGAACTATTGCAGCCTGACGGCAACCCGATCGACAAGGTCATCACGCAGGTGATCAGGAGGGAAATGCAGGACCGTCTGGTGAAGGTAAAACTCCTGCAGCTGACCCCGAGGCGGCTTGCCTATATAGCAGCAGACGATACGCCTGATTACGACAGCGCCTCCGATGCGCAGAAAGAGTATGCATTCATTACCGACGACGACGGCGTTATGGCCGACCGCACGGACGGATATTACACATATTAACGAGGTGAGGGTATGGCCTGGAATCCATTAACCGATGCTGAGATACAAGTAGGGAAACCTGTAAAAAAGACCCTGTGGCAAAAGCTCAAAGACAGCCTCGAATACCTCTACGGGCAGTTGGCTCCCAGCAGTATCAACAGCGCCATACCGAACGGCTCTTTCGAAGTGGACTCCGACAGCGACGGCATCCCCGACCGCTGGACCAGGAATCTCTTTCCCGGCGGCTCCGGATCATTCGAGACCGGCTCCCCGGCAGAAGGCGCAAAGGCTTGGAAGTTCGTACATCCCGGTGGCGTCGGCAACGGCGGCGGCTACCTGGACTCTGACTATGTAGAGATATCCCAGCTCAAGACCTACGTGCTCGGATACACCACCTGGGCCTCTGCAGCGGGAATGCGCAACCTGGTGCAGGTCCTCTATTACAATGCCTCGAAGGTCTATCTCAGCGCCGCCACGCTCTATGATTCCCAGGCGAACCCAGGCGCTGCAACTGCCTATCTCTCACAGCACACGCCGCCGGCGACTGCCCGCTTCATCAAAGTCCGACTGATCGGCGGCGAGAACTCGGTGAACGTGGCCGGCACAGCGTACTTCGACAATATCACGCATGAGGCGGCGCTGCGGACGAACGCAATTTTGGACAACGCGGTGACAACGCCCAAAATAGCGGACTCTAACGTGACTGTGAGCAAGCTCAGGAGGGCACAGGGGAGCTTTAGTTATACGGGCACTTGGGGTGTGTGGGAGTTTTCAGCCGATGTGCACCAGTATGCATTCGCATCGCCATCCCTCACTGTTCAGACCACCGTAACAGTTTCTTATGTTAAAAGTTTAGGCTATATGTTCGGCGCAAATTCTGGGACCTATAGGAAATGGCTTTTTTACATGGACCATCCTAACAATGCATCTCAGTCCACGTTTGTATGGGACTATCTCTACTAACAACGAGGAGGGCATATGTACATTTTCGCAGTCGTGGAATCGGCCAGCGGCGCCATCAAGGCGTGCTATGAAGCGCTGACCTTGCCTGACGGCAGCAGTAATCCTCTCGCTGGCAATGTAATGCCAGAGGGACATGAAGTGGTGAGGGTGAATATCGATATCCTCACTGCTGACTACATCAGACTCCAGGCCGCAGCGGCAGGGATGGCGCCGTCGCAGTTTATTTGCCAGAATTACAACGCAGATATGCAGGCTACCGTGGCGGTGCCGCAGGGTCTGACAGTCCCCGTGCCAGTGAAGCCGCTGGCGCCGAAGGCCTGACATCTTATGAAAGGAGCAGCAGCCATGAAGTGATGTATAATAGTGCCATTCGGACCTGAGCAACTCCGCTCTGCCGCGGAGCGCTGGCTTAACCCGAAACCGTGTGCTTTCAGGATAGTGTCCAACTCCCTTGGAGATCTGGACAACCCGCCCGGCCATAGGTTTCGGGTTATTTTTTTCGGGAGGCGGCTCAATGGCTGATACGGAGAAAACAAAGGCGTGGAAGAAAAAGCTCGCCGAGGTCATGAGGGAGCATCCGGAAGTGGGACCCAAGTTCACCGGCAGGATAGAGGTCAACTTCAACGAAGGAGGAGTCACAAAGGTTTATATAAAGGACAAAGAATTGAAGTAGGAGCGGACAGGTAATAACTCCGATTTTCGGAGAGCTATGAGGCCCGGAGTCATCATGCTTCGGGCCTTTTTTATCGGAAAGCTGATAGCGAACTTCGCATTCAGGTAGGGCAATACGCCATACCTCCGGCACTATTCCCCAACGCGCCGGAGTGGGCCGGAGTGGGATAGTAGCAGAAACAGCGGCTTGCGCAATGGCACACCGCTTGCTCCCTCAGAGGCGGGCGGGTAGAGAAAGGGAAAAGAGGTGTGTCATGGAAACGAGAACCGAAACAGTGATGATCGTGGATGCGAGCCGAAGCTCGCGAGAGACGCTGGCAGCGATGATGTCCGATGCCGGGTATCACGTTGTGGCCGTCGCCGACGGGCGAGAGGCCCTGCAGCGCGGCTTGCTGGCCGGGGAGATTGATCTGCTGGTGTGCGATCAGGACGCGGGGACAATGGAGGGCACGCAGCTCCTGAGGAGCGTCCGCGCTGCCCTGCTGCGGACTGCAGCTATAATGGTGACATATAGCCAGTCACAGCAGCTGGTCATCGAGTGGTTGAGGCTGGGAGGTGACGACTTCTTCCTGAAGCCGGTGGATCCGCGCTGCTTTCTCCCCGCTGCAGAGGCGGCGATTTACTCATCGCGCCATAAGGTCAGACTGCTCTGGATCGCACGGCCCAAACCAGGCCCGGATCTGGGGGGCGTTCATCCGCATAATGAATGACTCCCACTCCCGGACTGACCGGGGAGCCCGCGACCGGCTAAACGGAGGCGAGGTGGTCCTGCACGTGAGGACTACCTCGCGCTCTCTCCACGACGGTATCGTCAGCGTCGTGGGGTCGAGCGTCGTGTAAGCGTCGCCCGTCATGATCACATGGAGGAGTACGGGTATTTCGACCGCGTCGGCCGTAATGCAGAGCTGCCGGGTCGCGTCGACGTCCGCCGCGCTCGGCGCAGGGTCCCCCGAGGGATGGGTATGCGCCAGTATCAACGCATACGTCCCTCTTTTGATCGCGGACCGGAAAACCTCCCTGGGGTGAATCAGCGTCTCCGTGAGCGTCCCTATGGCCACGAGCTCTCTCTTCAGTAGCCTCAAGCGCGGATCCAGGTGGAGCGCATAAAAATGCTCCCGGTCCGCCCGCCGGGCAACACCCCGCAAGAGCCTGAAAACGTCATAAGAACCCCGTATAGCCTCCCCAGCCATACCCCAACCCATAGCAAGTCGGATGCCAGCCGGAACCCCTTGTTTTACATTGACCCGATCAGGAGAGGGCGGGAAAAAAATCAATGAAAAGTGTATGCCCGCTCCCCAAAGTTTGTATAGTGAGACTGCCGAAGGGGCCTCAGAAGAACAGCTTCAAGCCCCTCCCGACGTCCCGGTTAGCCCGCCCCTAAAAGGGCCGTTTTGCCGATTTCTCATTTTGGGTGTTAAGATTTCTCATTTTGGGTGTTAAGTTATAGCAAAGGCAAGACCGGCTGGGTCTCGATACACAATGTCCATAGACGGCGGCTTTAATGCCACAGGGATGCGTAAATGCCCTATCTGTAACATGGTCACACCGCCTGCCGCATCCTTTGTTCCCTTGACTCCATAACCCTCTGAAAAACCGGACGACGAGCGCGGTTGCTTGAAAAAAAGCCTGCGAATAGGCTATTTTCAAGTGTTTGCGCGCCTTCCCGGGCATCGTTTTGTGCCGTGCTCCAGGATTTTTTCGATGGTGCGCGCTACGAAAGGAGGGAGGCGCGTATGTCGCTCGATGTCGCCGTGCAGCTGTTCAACCAGCTGATCGATACGGCAAACGATACCATGAACCGGTTCCTCTACCTCTTCATGCTCCTGCTCATGACGCTCTCGCTGTTTCTCGACAACTTCTTCATTGACGAATAGCCGTCGCACCGGACGCTCCCCCTGCGCCGCACGGGATGTCCTGCTATAATTGTTTTAGAGCCCCCGCTGCACAAGGATACGGTATCTATCTCGTAGGGATCGTGTCGGTATTGCTCGCGGGGTGATTCCAGAGATAAGGGAAAAGCCGGTTAGGCAAAAACTGTCGGAAAACTTAACATCAGTGTCGGAAAACTTAACATCACTGGGAGAGGATGTGTAAATAAAAGTTAGCTGTTTCAAAGATGTTGAGATCGGCATCTAACTTGCAAATATTTGGTTGCAGTCAATGCATCCCGGGAGGAAGTCTCCGGAGAGGAAGACATTTTGCGCAAGGGGGAGCTTATGAGAGTCAAGAGCATAGCAGCCGGTATAGCGGTCTTCCTGGTAATCGCCTTCGGGACCTCATCGGCCTACGGCATAGCCCTCTACGCCTCGGACCTGGACGGCCGTCTCTTCAGAGTGAATACCGACGTCTTCTCGGTGACCAGCCTGGGACAGCTGACCTACCAGTCAGGGAGCAGCACGCTTAACCTTAACCGAGTCAAGGGGTTGGACTACGACGCCCAGGGCGTGCTGCACGCGCTGAGAACGCAACAGGTGACGTCGACTACAGGGACCGGCCAGCTGTACACGCTCAACCCCTCCGCTTCAGCAGCAGGAAACGCGGTATTTGACGGGCCGCCCACGATAGCCGGCATGGCCCTTTTCGACGGGGGGCTCGCGTTTACGGATGGCGACCATTTCTACGCATCGGGCTTTACCAACGGCAGAGTGGTGTTCGGGTCGATCGGGCTCTCCACTCTTACTACGTATACGAGAAGCGACTCTTTCGCCTTTGTCGGGCTCGAGTGGTACAACGACGGGACGCCCGACGGCAGGCTGCTGACGCTCATGCAGCCCAATAGCGGGAGATTGCAGCTGGAAGAGATCATCTTCGGGACGACCACACTCACGCATACTCCCTTTGCCGGCGCTCCCTCGCTTGAGCAGTGGACCAGGGGGGACCTGGCGCTTATGGGCGATATCCTGTACCTCGCTTTAGGACGGAGCACCGACAGTGAACTGTGGGCGTATGATCTTACCCAGGGGCCGTCCGGCCAGTATACCTTTATCGGCGACCTTCCCGCGAACATCAGCGGATTGGCGGCTGTGCCTGTCCCCGAGCCTGCCACGGTGTTGTTACTGGGTATCGGGCTTGCGGCAATGGCTGCATTCAGGAGATCGAGGAGATAAGAGAGAGACCGGCCTTCGTTGGTAGTCGAGACCGATTTGCGCCTTTTAGCTGATGACATCACCAATCGGGGGGATTGTGGAGCTCAACATCGTTTTCAAATACGTTTTCGTCCTTTTCAGTGCCCTGTTCGCAGTCGGAAGCACCTGCCTCGTCAGAGAAAAAGACCGTTCGAAATGGCAGCGCCGGAACAAGCTCATGAAGAAAGGTCCTGAGGATGGGTAGCCACCGAAGGCAATAAAAAAGGGCCTGCGAATTCCTCGCAAACCCTTGGTACTACTGAACGCGCCCAGAGGGATTCGAACCCCCGGCCTGCAGATTCGTAGTCTGACGCTCTATCCAGCTGAGCTATGGGCGCACCCGAACTATAATTTTATCAGCAGTTACCGGGTTTTAGCAACCTCACCGCCCGCTTCCGCTTCATAGAACCGCCATTTGCAGAAGCAGTCCGCAGGATGGGGGTCGGGCGGCGCGTAAAGGCATTCGACCTTGACCGCCGGGTCGATGACCGAGGCGAAGCCCTGGAACTCGGCGCCGTGCATGTGCTTGCAGACGTATTCGCCCTTGCCGTGTTTCAGGCGGCCCTCCTGCGGCGGGCAGTGGGGCATCGAGATAATAAGCTCCCTCTCCCTTTCTTCGACGACATAATCGACCATCACGGTCCAGGGGAAGAGCGAATAGGCCTGCCATACTCCTTTCACTCCCGGCGGGAAGGGACCGAACCGCTTCAGGATATCCCGGGCCCCGAGCTGCCCCACCCTGGCCCAGACCTCTTCGTTCACCTGTTCCGCTGCGTCCAGCCCGAACCGCTCTTCGACCTTGATGAACCAGAAGGCGTCGACGAGCCTGAAGTTCCAGAGGAGAGAGCGGATATACTCCTTCAGTCCGTCGTTGTCCATCTTTTCGATTATGTCGAAACCCATCGCGCTCTCCTCAGCTCGGTTATGCCGCGTATTCCCGTATGGCCGGGATATTTTAGTACGTGAGCTGAAAGAGGTCAATGATGCAATTATGCCGGAGCAGACAGGGAGGGGGGACACGGATTCAGTAATCGCGCCTGGGTTCTCTAGGGGCAGGATGTGATCTGCCCCCCCACCCTTCTCCGGGAAGGGAACTCTCTATTCTTCTCGTACGATGGCACGGGAAGGGACGACGAATCGCGATTACTGAATCCGTGTCTCCCCTCCCTGTCACTATAAGGGGCACACAACGGGCACGCTGCCTATCGGGAGATCTCGGATAGCTTCCTGATGCGCTCCTGCATATCCTCGGGCAGAGGACTGGTAAATTCCAGATACTCCTTCGTGACCGGGTGGGTAAACCCGAGGGTCGCGGCGTGGAGCATCTGGCGGGGGAACACGATCCGCTGCCTCTTTATCTCGATGGCCGTCTTTTTCCCGTAGGTCGTATCGCCGAGGACCGGATGGCCTACGGCCGAGAAGTGGACGCGGATCTGATGGGTCCTTCCGGTGCCGAGCTTCGCCTCGATGAGGGTTGCGGGACCGAAGCGCCGCAGCACCTTCCACCGGGTGACCGCCTCTTTGCCGCTCCGGGTCTTCGTCGACATCTTTTTCCGGTCCGAAGCGGACCGTCCTATCTCCAGGGCGATTTCTCCCGAGCCCTCTCTCATAGAGCCGTAGACGAGCGCGAGATACCGCCTGGCGATGCGGCGCTCCTTGAACTGCCCGATGAGGTCGTAATAGGCGCTGTCGTCGAGGGCGACGACCATAACGCCCGACGTATCCTTGTCGAGACGATGCACGACACCGGGCCGGAGCGGGCCGCCTATGGTCGCCAATTTCTTGCAGTGGTGGGCCAGTGCATTGAGCAGCGTGCCCTGCGCATGGCCCGCCGAGGGGTAGACCACCATGCCCGCGGGTTTGTCGACGACAACGAGCGACTCGTCTTCGAAGAGGATCGTCAGCGGAAGCGGCTCGGGAACGAGCACGGCAGGCTCGGGCTCGGGCACGCTGATAGCGACCTCATCGCCCGGCTGCACACGATACCCGGCGCTTGCCGTCCTTTCATTGACAAGGACATTGCCCTCCTGTATGAGTATCTGGATCTGCGAGCGGGTGATCCCGGTCTTCTCGGCGGCGAAGATATCGAGCCGCTTCGAGGCATCTTCCGGGGAGGCGGCGATAGTGGTTACGGACGAACGGCTGCCGCGCCCCTCTTCGTCCTCATTCACCGGTATCCCGGTCTCTGTGCTCTGATTTCTGTTTCTTTTCATATCCTTGCCAAATATTATACCAGAGTGATACAATGAGCCTTTAGTCCGCAGCATAGCTCGTAGCTGAGTCATGAGCTATGCGCTGCTCGTTATCTGTTAATTTCGGAGGCGTTACTTGAAGCTCAATGAACTGACCATTGCCGATCTGCGGCGTCTCCTCGACAACCGGGAGATCACTCCGCGGGAGATCCTCGATGATACGTACACGAGGATCGATGCGGTCGAAGATAAGGTTAAAGCGTATATCACCCTGACGAAGGAGGCGGCCTGGGCCATGGCGGAGGCTGCGCAGCAGGCGATCGTCGAGAACAGGGCCTCGCTGCTCACCGGCATCCCTGTTGCGGTGAAGGACAACCTGTGCACGAAAGGGATCCTCACCACCTGCGCCTCGAAGATCCTCCCGAATTTCATACCGCCCTACGAAAGCACGGTCACGCAGCGCATGCTCGATCAGGGCTATCTCCTCGCGGGAAAAACGAACATGGATGAGTTCGCCATGGGCTCGTCGACCGAGAACTCGGGGTCGCACACGACGCGGAATCCCTGGGACCTGGGGCGCGTTCCCGGCGGCAGCAGCGGCGGCTCGGCGGCAGCCGTGGCAGCCGATGAGTGCATCGCCGCGCTCGGTTCCGACACGGGCGGTTCCATCCGCCAGCCTGCTGCGCTCTGCGGTGTCGTAGGATTGAAGCCGACCTACGGCCGTGTCTCGCGGTACGGGCTCGTCGCCTATGCGTCGTCCCTCGACCAGATCGGGCCTATCACGAAAAATGTCACCGATGCCGCGCTGCTGATGAACGTGATCGCCGGGCACGACCCGAAGGACTCGACCTCCGCTCCTCTCGAAGTGCCCGACTTTGCCGCAGCGCTGGGGAGAGATATCCGCGGAATGCGCATCGGCATCCCGAAGGAGTATTTCATCGAGGGGATGGACAGGGACGTGGAAGATGCGGTCCGCGCCGCCATAAAGAAGCTCGAATCCCTGGGCGCGGAGGCCGTCGAGGTCTCGCTCCCCCATACCGAGTACGCCGTCGCCACCTATTACATCCTCGCCACGTCGGAGGCGTCGTCGAACCTCGCCCGTTACGACGGCGTCAAATACGGGTTCAGGGCAGCGGGGAAGGATCTCCTCGAGATGTACATGAACACCAGGGCGCAGGGCTTCGGCGCCGAGGTGAAGAGGAGGATCATGCTCGGCACCTACGCCCTCTCTGCAGGGTACTACGACGCCTACTATAAAAAAGGACAGCAGGCGCGCACGCTGATCAAGCAGGACTTCGACAAGGCCTTTACGACAGCGGACGTCATCGTCACGCCCACGACGCCCAGCGCCGCCTTCAGGATCGGCGAAAAGACGGCCGACCCGCTCCAGATGTACCTTTCGGATATCTTCACCATCTCCGTCAACCTCGCGGGGATTCCGGCACTCTCGCTCCCTTGCGGGTTTACGGGAAGCGGCCTGCCGGTCGGGCTCCAGGTGATCGGAAAACATTTCGACGAGGCGGCGCTCTTCACCGTAGCCTATGCCTACGAGCAGAGCACCGAGTGGCATCTAAGGAGACCGGCACTATGAGCAATGATATAAACAACACGCAGAGCTCCCCCGCTGCGGCGCCGCCGGTGTGGGGCAACGGGAAGTACGAGGCGGTCATCGGTCTCGAGGTGCATGCCCAGATGCTGACCGAGACGAAGATCTTCTGCGGCTGCCCGACGAAGTTCGGCGCCGAGCCCAATACCCAGACCTGCCCGGTCGACATCGGGCTGCCCGGCGTCCTCCCGGTGCTCAACAGGAAGGCGGTCGAGTATGCCGTCAAGACCGGCCTCGCCATGAACTGCACCGTCGCCCGCTGCAGCAGGTTCGCCAGGAAGAATTATTTCTATCCCGACCTGCCGAAGGGATACCAGGTCAGCCAGTACGAGCTGCCCATCTGCGAGCACGGTTCGGTAGAGATCGTGGTGGACGGCGCGGTGAAGCGCGTCGGCATCACCCGTATCCACATGGAAGAGGACGCGGGAAAGAATATCCATGAGGGCGGCGGCCCCTACAGCTTCGTCGACCTGAACCGCGCGGGCGTGCCCCTCATGGAGATCGTCTCCGAGCCGGATATCAGGAGCCCGAGGGAGGCGGCGGAGTACATGAAGAAGCTGCGCGCCATCCTCCGCTACCTGGGCGTCTGCGACGGCAATATGGAGCAGGGCTCGCTCCGCTGCGACGCCAATGTCTCGATCCGCCCCGTGGGGCAGAAGGAGTTCGGCACCAGGACCGAGCTCAAGAATATCAACTCCTTCAGGTTCGTCGAAAAGGCGATAGAGTACGAGATACGGCGGCAGGTGAAGCTGGTCGAGGAGGGAGGCAGGGTCGTGCAGGAGACGCGGCTCTGGGACCCTGCGGCGGGCATCACTCAATCGATGCGCTCCAAGGAGGAGGCGCATGACTACCGCTATTTCCCCGAGCCCGATCTCGTGCCGATCGTGGTGGACCAGGAGTGGATCGACCGGATCGAGGCAACGCTTCCCGAGCTGCCCGATGCGAAACGGGAGCGGTTTGTCTCCGCGTACGGGCTGCCCGAGTACGATGCGGACCTCCTCACGGCGGAACGCCCGGTTGCCGAATGGTACGAGGCCGCGGTCGCTGCGGGCGGCCAGCCCAAGGCGGTCTCGAACTGGATGATGGGGGAGCTGATGCGGCTGCTCAATGAAGAGAACCATCCGATCGAGGAGAGCCCGCTCACCCCCGACAGGCTCGCCGGCATGCTCCGGCTCATCGATAACGGCACCATCAGCGGCAAGATCGCCAAGACCGTCTTCGAAGCGATGTACCGGAGCGGCAAGGATGCCGAGGCGGTGGTGAAGGAGCAGGGGCTCGTCCAGATCAGCGACGAGAGCGCCATCGAGAGGGCGATCGACGATATCCTCGCAAAGCATACGGCCGAGGTCGGGCGGTACAAGGCGGGTGAAGAGAAGCTCATCGGCTTTTTCGTTGGCCAGGTGATGAAGGCGATGAAAGGGAAGGCGAACCCCCAGATGCTGAACGACCTGCTCAGGAAAAAGCTGGCGGCATGGTGAGACTGCGGCACGATTTCTGTTGAATATCGGGCGGGGTTTGGTTTATAGTAGGAGACTTTCGGGCAGCCGTCCTCTTTGCTGCGGCGCCTCTGTTCCTTATAACGAGAAATGCTTCCTCAAAAGGTAAGACATGAGACCGGTTGAGGAGAACGGATCGAGCGATATATCAGTTATTTCGTTGCTGGTACATTCTTTGCTTTTTATATCTCACGCAGGAAAGGGGGTGAACACATGAGGATAGTTGCAGCACTTTTAACCGTACTCGTTGCCGTGGTATTCGTCGGCAGCGCAATGGCAGTTGCTCCGGGCAAGACCGTTGAGTATGCAGGCGGCGCGATGGGTAAAGTCGTCTTTGACGGAAAAGTCCACGGCGCTGAAAAGGGCATGAAATGTAATGACTGCCACACCAAGGTCTTCCCGATGAAAAAGGGCTCCTTCAAGATGACGAAGGACGATCACGGCAAAGACATGGCATGCGGCACGTGCCACAACGGCACCAAGACGTTCGGCATGACCGACGCGGCCAGCTGTGCGAAGTGTCATAAAAAATAAGAGAGAGCAAGGATACCCTTATCAGGCGGCCGATCCGGCCGCCTTTTTTGTCTTTCCATACGTGCAGCGATCCGCGCCGGCCTTTTCAGCAGCGGTTTCTCCTCTCACTGTTCTCTCTCCCCGGCGCCGCCCCTTATTTCTCCCCGAAATGAAAAGCAGTTGACACGCACCTTTGCGTCCACTATAGTTGTTCTTATATAGGTACAAAGATCCTAAAAAGGAGGTGAGTACATGAAACGCTTTACGCTGCTCGTCGCCGTCGTTATCGCCGTCGCTTGTGCAGGGACCGTCATGGCGGTCGCTCCGGGGAAGACGGTCGAGTATCCGGGCGGGCCCCAGGGCAAGGTCGTCTTCAGCGGCAAGACCCATGCCGATGCAGGCCTGAAGTGCAACGATTGCCACACCAAGGTCTTCCCGATGAAGAAGGGCTCCTTCAAGATGACCAGGGAAGACCACGGCAAGGATATCGCCTGCGGCGTATGCCACAACGGCACCAAGGCGTTCGGCATGACCGACGCGAAGGATTGCAGCAAGTGCCACAAGAAATAAGCGGGTGATGACGATAAAAAAGAGCGGCGCTGCAGCGCCGCTCTTTTTTATCGTCTTAAGAAAGTCGGCTATTTGATATACGTCAGCCAGCGCTCGTACTTTTTGTTCTTTCCCTTTACCGCATCGAAGAAGAGGCCCTGCAGCTTCTTGGTGACTGCGCCCGCCCTCCCGGCCCCGATGATCCTGCCGTCGAGCTCCCTGATCGGGGTGACCTCGGCAGCCGTCCCGGTGAAGAAGGCTTCATCCGCAATATAGACCTCGTCCCTGGTAAAGCGCTCCTCCCGGGTCTCTATCCCGGCATCCCCGGCAATGGTGATGACGCTGTCACGCGTGATCCCCTCGAGGATCGAGGTGAGGGGCGTGGTCTTGAGGACGCCGTTGCGGACGATAAAGACATTCTCGCCGCTTCCCTCCGAGACGTACCCTTCGGTATCGAGGAGCAGCGCCTCGTCGCAGCCGCACGAGATCGCCTCTTTCTTAGCGATCTGGGAGTTGACGTAGTAGCCGCAGATCTTGCCGCGCGACATGTTGGAATTGACATGATTGCGTATGAATGACGCGACCTTGACGCGGATGCCGTTCTCGAGGCCGTCCTCGCCGAGATAGGCGCCCCAGGGCCACGCCGAGATCGCCACCCTGATCGGGTTCCCTTTCGGATAGAGTCCCATGGCGCCGTAGCCGATGTAGACGAGCGGCCGTATGTAGCACTCCTTCAATTTATTGACCGTGACCGTATCGATGATCGCCTGCCTGATCTCCTCCTCGGTGAAGGGGAGCGTGAGGAGAAAGATCTGCGCGGACTGGAAGAGGCGTTTCACGTGCTCGTCGAGCCTGAAGACCGCCGGTCCCTTCGGCGTGCTGTAGCAGCGTATCCCTTCGAAGGCCCCGAGCCCGTAGTGGAGGGTATGGGTCATGACATGGACAGTCGCCTTGTCCCAATCGACCAGTTCACCGTCCATCCAGATTTTTTCGGTTTTCGGAATCATAGTCTTTTATTTATAGCAGCAGTGTCCCGGCCGTGTCAATCAAAAACTGGCAAAACTGGTAAGACCGGGGTGCGGCGCCACCGCAGCGCTGCTATGGTACAAAAATGTAATAATGGCTACGCAAATGTGATTATCCGGGGAGCAGTGCGCGAGGGATGCCTTGATAAGGCTCCCTTTTCACGCTGGCATCCCTTTTGCTCCTCTCGATTGGCAGGAACCATGACGAAGCGTGCAGACGGCAAGGGCGGCACGAGAGACTCCGGCGGCGGTATGCCGGCGGGAAAGCGGCAGCAAAGGGGTGGCGTAACGATGGCGACGATAATCGACGAGCTCATGGCGCAGGGATGCGAGCGGGAGAAACGGGAGAAGGTCTGCAGGACGAGGGGGGGAGAATCCTGCGCCTTCGACGGCGCCATGATCGTCCTCCAGCCCATCGCCGACGCGGTGCACCTCGTGCATGGCCCGAGCGCCTGCTGCGGCAATTCCTGGGAGGGAAGGGGATCGCTCTCCGCGCAGGGGGATCTCCACCACCGGGGGTTTACCACGGACCTGCAGGAGCTCGATATCGTCTACGGCGCGGAAGAAAAACTTTCCCGTGCCATTGCCGCCGCCCATGAGCAGGTAAAGCCCCGGGCCATCTTCGTGCACGCCACCTGCGTGAGCGGCCTGATCGGAGAGGATATCGAGGCGGTCTGCAAAAAAGCCGAGGCGGCGCTCGGCATCAGGGTCATCCCGGTCAATGCCCCGGGTTTCGTGGGGCCGAAGAACCTCGGCAACCGTATAGCCGGCGAGGTGCTGCTCGACCGGGTGATCGGGACCGGCAAACCGCCCGGCGATGCCGCCGGCTATGGTGATAGAAGCATCAATCTCGTCGGCGAATACAATATCGCCGGCGACCTCTGGCTCGTGGAGCCGGCGCTGAAGAGGGCCGGCATCCCGGTGCTTTCGCGCATGACCGGCAACGCCTCGTTCGAGGAGCTGACCTATGCCCACCATGCAGCGCTCAATGTCGTGGTCTGCAGCAGGGCGCTCATCAATATTGCAAAGGAGATGGAGCGGCGCTACGGTATTCCCTACCTCGAGGTCTCCTTCTTCGGAAAGACCGAGATGAGCAAGGCGCTCCGCGCGATAGCCGCGCGCCTGGAGCGGCTGGACGCCGAAAGGCAGCCATCGGCCGCCAGCCGCCAGGACGGCGGCCCGGGCGTCTCCGAACGGGTCGAGGCGGTCATCAGGGAGGAGGAGGAACGTCTGGCACAGCGGCTCGAGGCCTGCCGCCATCTGCGCGGCAAGCGGGCGGTGCTCTACACCGGCGGGGTCAAGAGCTGGTCTTTCATTTCGGCGCTCCTCGATCTCGGCATAGAGATCGTTGCGGTCGGCACGAAAAAGAGCACCGTCGAGGACGAGGAGAAGATGAAGGAGCTGCTGGGAGAGGATGCCCCTCTCGTCGAGGAGGTGACGCCCAAGAATCTCCTGAAGCTGCTCAAGGAGCAGCGGGCCGACATGCTCATCGCCGGAGGACGGAACCAGTATCTCGCGGTCAAAGAGGGCTATCCTTTCGTCGATGTGAACCAGGAGCGGCATACCGCCTACGCCGGCTACGAAGGGCTCCTCCGCTTCGCCGAACAGATCAGCAACAGCATGAGTTTTTACCGTACTCTGGGATGTGCAGGGGAGCGCGCCAACCGGACGGAGCATGCATCCTGCGAAGCGCCGGGTGCGGACCGTGCCGCGGCTCCCGGAATCGTTCACCACAAGGCCGATCTCATCATCGATCCCCTGAAGCACTCGCCTGCGCTCGGTGCGGCGATCGCCTTTCAGGGAATCGACCGGGCGCTGCCCCTCATCCATGGCGCACAGGGCTGCACCTTCCTGGGCAAAGTGCTCCTCACCAAACATTTCAGGGAGCCTGTTGCCCTGGCGACCACCAAGCTCTTTACCGAGCAGGTGGTGATGGGCAGCGAAGAGAGCCTGGCGACCGTAACCGAGGGGTTTCTCGAAAAGGACAAGCCCGAGCTGATAGGCATACTGACCTCCGGTCTTTCGGAGGTGAAGGGTGATGATGCGGCAGGCACGGTAAAGCAGCTCTGTCATCGGCGCCCTGAAGCGGCCATCGTGCATGTACCGACGCCCGACTACGAGGGAGGGCTCGAGGCAGGCTACGCCCGGGCCGTCGAGGCGATGATCGCAGGCGTGGTGAAGACAGCGGCCCCTCCCTCTCCCCTGAGCGGTGCTCCCGGACCCGGGGGCCCGTATATCAACGTCATTGCGGGCTCCCACCTCACCCCGGCGGACTTCACCGAGATCAAGGAGATCGTCCGGTCCTTCGGCCTGGAGCCGCTCATGCTTCCCGACCTCTCCGCGCTCGACGGGAGCAGGCAGGGGATGTCGGCGCTCGCCCTGGGGGGAACGGCGGTCGGCACGATCCGTGACCGGATGAGCTCGGCGCTGTTTACTATCGCCCTGGGACGAAGCCTCGAGAGGGCGGCAGCGCTGCTGAAGGAGCGCTGCGGCATGGACTACCGGGTGTTCGGCAGCATTGCCGGACTGGCCGATACGGATAAGCTTATGGAGACGCTCTCTGCCATAAGCGGGAGGACTCCGGCAGAGCGGTACGAGCGTGAGCGGCGCATCCTGGTCGATGGCATGCGCGACGCCCACTCCTGTTTCGGAAGCAAGCGGATAGCGCTTGCCCTGGAGCCCGACCTCGCTCTCCAGACCTCCTGCTGGCTCACCGGGATGGGGGCGTCCCCTGCACAGGTGGTCGTGCCCTCCGGGTCGCCTTCGCTCTCGACGATACCGGCAGGACAGGTCGTTATCGGAGATTTCTCCACAGTGGAGGGCGGCATCGATCTTCTCATCGCGAGCTCCCACGGTGAGCGTACTGCACAGCGGCTGCGGGCACCTCTCTACCAGCTCGGCTTTCCGGTTTATAAGGTCCTCGGTGCTACGGCCCGCACGACCGTCGGCTACCGGGGAACGCTGCTGATGATATACGAAGTGGCAAATGCGATGACGGCGACAGACAAGTAAGAAGTAAGAAGTAAGAAGTAAGAAGTAAGAAGTAAGAAGAAGGGAGAGCTTAGGGGAGTTTTTTTATTCCGGCTCCTGTCTTCACTTCCTACTTCTCGGTTCCCACTTCTCACTTGTCAGTTCTTGCTTCTCAGTTCTCACTTCTGACTTGAATACGAAGGAGGTGCGCGATGAAGGTTGCTTTCGCGACAACGGACGGTGTTACGGTTGATGAGCATTTCGGGCGGGCGGGCATGTTCGCCGTTTACGAGATGGATCTCCAGGGGTATCGCTTTCTCGAGATGCGGAAGTTCGCCGAGGGCAGGGATGCGGCGATAGAAGAGGCAAAGGGAATGGGCAGGCTGCACGACGACCGGGTGCAGGGCAAGGTCGACCGGCTTGCGGACTGCAGGATCATCTACCTGACCGAGATAGGCGGCCCCTCTGCAGCGCGCTTGGTGAAGAAGGGCGTTATGCCCGTAAAGGTGAAGGAAGCGGTCTCGATCGAGGAGTCGCTCCGGAAGCTGCTCCATACGGTGACGACCGCTCCGCCGCCGTGGTTGAAGAAAGCCATTACTCAACAACAATAGTCGTGAGCCAGCGGGAAGCGGACGTCGGGGAGTGGCGGTTCCACTCATGATCGATGCCCCCTGGCATTACACCAAAAGGAGGAAGGACCATGAAGATGATCAGGGCGTTCATACGGCCGGAAAAGGAACAGGAAGTGGTGCTGGCGCTCGAGGGCGCGGGATTCCCCTCGCTGACGAAGATGCCTGTCTTCGGGCGCGGCAAACAGAAGGGATTGCAGGTAGGACCGGTGCATTACGACGAGCTCCCCAAGATGCTCATCATGATGGTAGTTGACGATGACGACACGGACAAGGTGGTGAAGATGATCCAGGACAAGGCGAGGACCGGCTTCATCGGCGACGGCAAGATCTTCATCAGTCCCGTCGAATCGGCCTACACCGTCAGGACCGGGGAGGCGGGGCTATGAAAGAGATTACCGCTATCATACGCAGGGATAAGCTCCCCGAGACAAAGCAGGCTCTCGATGAGCTCGGCTATCCCTCGCTCACGATCCAGAGCGTCGACGGGAGGGGAAAGCAGAAGGGCGCCCTGTGCGCCGAGATGGATTCGGAAATGCCCGACAGTTACTGCACAGGGGCAAAGCTGAAGCCGACGCCCTCGGCCTACGCCGTCGAACACACCCTGCCGAAGGTGGCGCTCTTCGTGCCGAAGCGGATGATCACGCTCGTCGTCCCCGATGAGGTGGTCAGCAAAGTGGTGAAGGGGATCGTCGCGGTGAACCGGACCGGCAAGCACGGCGACGGCAAGATATTCGTCTCTCCGGTTGCGGGCGCTGTCAGGGTGAGGACCGGGGAGGCGGATGGCGAGGCGATCATCTGAGGTTATGAAAACAGCTCTCAGCCGTCAGCTTTCAGTCATCAGCAATGGATTATTACCTGCCGGTTGTCAGCGCTCAAAGGGAGCCGTTCGTTACGCTTCCCTTCACTGTCCGTATACTGAGAGCTGATTGCTGAAAGCTGAGAGCTGATTGCTGATGGCTTGTCCATGAAAGGAGATGCGATGGCGGTCGTGGGATATACCAGAGGCGGCAGGGAGTGGATACCGAAATTCATCGAGTCGATCGATGCGGAGAAGTGTATCGGCTGCGGCAGGTGTTACAAGGTCTGCAGCAGGGAGGTGCTGGAGCTGATCGAGAAGCCCTTCGAGGGTGAGGACGAGTTCGGGGATGACATGGGCAATAAGGTGATGAGCGTCGCCAACGCCGGGAACTGCATCGGCTGCGAGGCCTGCTCCAGAGCCTGCACCAAAAGGTGCCACCTGCATATAACGCTTTAGTATGGATGATTCATGTGTGGAACGGGAGGTGGGAGTGGGGAGGACAGAGTGCTTCCACTTCATTCTCGGTCGATACGACCTCCGAGGCTTGATCAGCTCGGAATCGAGTCGTACCGACCCGCTTCACCATCCCTGGTTTCGCTTGGGCTGATCAAGCCGTTCCAGCACTCTGTCCTCCCCACTCCCCAGTTGGTATGTATGATACACGTTTGAGTTGTGCAGGTGAGGGTGCCGTTCACCGTCTCCTCCTCTTTCCGCGGGATCGCAGCAGGAGCAGCCATGAAAACAAAAGGGCGAGAAGCGCCAGGAGTAGGGGGAGCGGCTGGGAGGCGAGATCGCAGGAGCTGTGGGGAGCAGGCGCTGCAACGGGCTCGGGAGCGGCAGGTGGAGTGGGTGGTGCCGGCTCCTCTCTGCGGGGCTCCTCGGGCGGCGCGGGTGCTTCGGGAGTCTGCGGAGCAGACCCGGCCTGTGGAAGGCGGATATCCGGTCTTTTGCGGGTGCCGAGTCGGACCGGGTTGCCCCGGTCGTCATGCAGATGATACTCTTCGGGCTCGAGGCCCCAATCACCACAGGAGCGCCAGCACCGGTGTCCGCCGTGGCGGTCTGCTCTTCCCGGATGGGCGAAGAGCGCTTCGGTGGCGCCTGCCAGCACTACAGAAAAGAGCACGGAAGTTACGAGGCTGCGGAAGAGCCGGCTGCACGCCGCAGCCGGGTCCGACGGGAACGACAGGCGCATAAGTCCCCCCCTGTTGCGCGATATGCGTGACGGTTTAATTATCGTAGGGGGAACTGCAACTCTTTACCCTGCTGCACCGAAAAGGGGAGGCGCTGTGGTGGGCGCCTCCCCGGCTTTACGTTGCTGCGCACATCGTTGTTGGTTCGATTCCGGATCTAGGGCGTACCGCCTTTCTTCCTGAAGCGTGCCGCTCCGGCAAGAGCGAGCAGCCCCGCGCCGAACAGGAGCAGGGTCGATGGCTCGGGTACTACATAGGATTGTGACGCATCGACCTTGAGCATCGTGCCTCCGGCGGTCGGCGTGCCGTCCCACATGGCGCCGGGCGTAAAGAAGCTCGGCGCATTCATTGTCCCCGTGGTCCGGAGCCCGACGATATCGCCGGTAGCGGTATCGATGAAGTTCGGGTTGGCGCTGTCCACCAGGAACAATATGTCAAAGGAGCCGGTGCCGGTTCCTGCGTTCTGCCCGGTGAGAATGGAATCGAAGCTCGCTTCGAGGTCCTGCAGATGCGCGGTGAGGATCGTCTGGCCGTCATTGTATCCGGAGACGGTGTTCGGGTTCGCGTCGGGAGTCGGGTCGAAGAACATGGTCATGACGAGCGACTGGTTGGGCGCCCCTGCGAGGCTGGTCGTCTGGTGCGTTCTGCCGAGGCTGTCGACAAAAGACGACCGGGACGTGGAGAGGTCGTTGAGGCGTGTGGTGACGGTGATCTCGAAGTCGTCGTTCAGCGCGTCGGGGGCTACCGGAGCGCCGTTCCGCAGCATATCTCCTATGCGCGCCTGGTAGACGAAGTCCGTCTCTCCTGCCCCGCTGTCGCGCAGGAGAGCGGTGTCGGTGAGATGCGTCATCAGGTCGGTGGATACCGAGAAATCGCCATTGCCGCCGGGCGAGAAGCGGAGCAGCGGTGCGGCGCCTGCGCCGGTTACGGTCGTCAGCGACAGAAGCCCGGCGAGGACCGCCGCACATGCCAGTATTCCTGCTTTCTTCATAGGCTTCACCTCCTTTCTTTGATGGAGTGGTACTTCCATGCCCTCTTCAGCCGATGAGAGGCGGACCGCAGGAGCAGGGCGTTGCAACGAGAGGGGGAGGGGCAAGGGCATGTAAGTACTTGGAATGTATATGCAAACAGGGTTGCAAGGCCTGTGCCAATGACAGCTCCCTGATTTGACGGGCTATCCTGAATAGATGCCCGATAAAAAAGGCGGCGCTGTCAAGTCTTCCGGCAGCAGAGGAACGAAGGCCTTTACAGGTGTCGCTTTACTTGACGTCGTCTTTTCTTACACATCCTCTCCTGCTGCCTTACACTGCCGCGGGCTCATGCGACTCTTTTGCGAGGCGCGCAGCCTCCCTCACCATCTGGCTCGAGTAGCCCCACTCGTTGTCGTACCAGCTCATGACCTTCACGAGGTCGCCGTCGACGACCTGTATCATCTCGAGGTCCACCACCGAGGCCCGGGAATCCATGATAATGTCCGAAGAGACGGTCTGGTCCTCTGCAGCCCCGAGAATGCCCTGGTACCGCTCGCTCGCCGACTCCTCCCTGAATATCCCCTGCAGCTCCTCCACCGTCGTGGGCCGGTCCGTGATCAGGACGATATCGGCGATCGACCCCACGGGCACCGGCGCGCGCACCGCTTCACCGTTGAATTTTCCCTGATACTGGGTGAGCACGCGCGTCGTCGCCGTGGCCGCGCCGGTCGAGGTGGGGACCAGGTTTGCCGCGCCCGCTCTGCCGCGCCGGAACTTCTTGCTCGGACCGTCCACGATCGCCTGCGATGATGTATAGGCATGGATTGTCGTCATAATGGCCTTTTTTATGCCGATCCTCCTTCCTATCACCTCGACGACCGGGGTGATGCAGTTGGTCGTACAGCTCGCCAGGGAGACGAGCCGCTCATCCGGTCCGGCTGCATTGACGCCGTGGACGACGGTAACGACATCCCCGCTCTTCGATGTCGTGGAAAGGAAGACGCGCCCGGCGCCGGCCTTGAGATGCTTCTCCATGCCCGCCCGGTCGGTGAAGCGGCCGGTGCACTCGAAGACGATATCGATGCCCAGCTCTCCCCAGGGGAGCTTTTCGGGATCCTTTTCGCTGAATATCCTGTACTCTTTCCCGTCAACCCGGATGCCGTTCCCGGTCGCCTCTACGGACTTTCCATAACGTCCGTAGACCGTGTCGTACTTCAGCAGGTAGACGAGGTTCGGGATCGGGATGAGATCGTTCACCGCCACGAGCTCGAGGTCCGGCGTATCCAGAATGATCTTGAACGTCGCCCTCCCGATCCTCCCTAAGCCATTGATCGCGACCTTTGCCATCGAGTACCTCCTTGATCAGCCGTGAAGCACCGCTCCGCCTGCACGGGGGCAGGGACCGCGGTGATCACAGATAAAGCCAGTACTTCGGCCTGTTGTAGTAGTCGTAAAGCTGCTCCTCGTACCCGCGGCTCACCTGAATCGCGGGATCATACTGGGGACTGTTCTTGATGCTCTCTCTCGTGAGATCGACCCTGAGCGCCTGCTGCGTAAGCGCGAAGCCGGTCACCCATTGCGCTGCGATAAGGACGCGCCTCCCTTGCAGCCACTCCCCGGTGTCGATGACGAGATAGCGGATGGTCCATTCATCGTCACTCACGAGAAAATCCTCCACCTGCCCCGCCTCTCCGTCGGTCGCCAGCAGGGTATAGCCGGAGACCTCTTTGGTGCTCCGCAGGTGCAGATCGTCTTTTCTCTCTCCCTCCGGCCTCGCAGTGCCGGCCTTCCCATACACGAGCGTGCTCCAGGCGGGCTCCCTGCCCGAATAGTCCGGGAAGGCCCGGACGCCCTGGCGGGAGACCGGCCGGTCTGCATCAATGCCCGGGCCCTGCTCTGCCTGCTGCCTGGTGAGAGATACCGGAAATACCTCATGCTCCCAATCCGGCGTGCCGAAGGCTCCCGGTGCAATGAGGATCTTTTTCCCGGAAATCCGGCGACCCAGGTCGACCACGAGGTAGCGGACCTTCCACGAGAGGTCGTCGAAGAGGAGGTCTTCCACATTGCCGACATCGCCGTCCTCTGCACGTACGGCATATCCGTACAGATCCCTGACGCTCCGCACTGCTCCCTGCTTCTGTTCCGGTCCTGCTGTTTTCGGTAGGGTCATAAGGGGGCCTCCTCGATGCTGCTCTCCCCGCGGGGAGAGGGTTCTGACATGCGCCTGAGCCGCGAAAGCGCATGAGTGGAGCGCTCAGCTCTTCCCGTAATGGGTATAGAGCCGCGCCTCGTCATCACGGCTCACCTCTCTTGTCGGATCATAGGCAGGACTGTCCCTCAGCACCTTCGTGTGGAGGTCGACCTGTATCGTCGCCCTCACAGCGTCGATGGCTGTTATCCATTCAGGGGCGACCAGCACCTCCTTTTTGCCTGAAAGACGGTCCTCCAGTGCAGCGACGATATACCGGATAACCCAGCTCTGGTCATCGAAGAGCATATCCGCGATATGCCCGACATTCTCTCCCGCGGCATGAAGAGTGTACCCGATGATCTCCCGCGAGCTCCTCAGGTGAGGGCTCTTATCAGACCCTTCCTGCCACTGCAGCTCACCGGGAGACGGCGCATCGGCGGCGTGATGGAGCCACCGGCTGTAGTAGCGGTCCACTGCAATTTCGTGGCGGGGAGAAACGGGCTCGTCGGCGGCGATGCCGGGGCTCTTCTCGACCTGCTCCCGGGTGAGCGCAACAGGGACTACCTGCCACTCGTTGTCCAGCTCCCCGAAGGCGTCGGGGACGATGAGCACCTTTCTGTCCGGGAGCCATCCGCCGGTATCGACGACGAGATACCGTATATGCCACGACCGGTCATCGAAAAAAAACTCCGTCGCTCTCCCGATATAACTGTCTCTGGTGACGATTTTAAAACCGTACAGTCCCGTAAGGCTCTTCAAGGCCCCTCTTCTCTTTTCGTCGATGGTCGCTATGGGTGCTGTCATGGCATGCCTCCTTGCGGTCGAATAGTGGTGCTCCCTCGTGAGACGGAGCGGCAGGCGCCGGGGAACGGTATCCGGGATGGTATCTATCAGCGGCAGCGGCGAAGCGGTGTATCGCTCGGGGATCTCTCGACAGGCCTTCCGGCATGATGCAGCGAGCAAGATGAGAAGACGGCAGCGGTAACGCCCCTCTTGTCTACAATAGTAACTCAAACAGGGAGAAATGCAACATGGAACGGAGAGGGTAATGAAGTAGGAGGAGTGCAACTGAACAATGGGTAAAGTTCCGGTGACAGGCAAGGGGCAGGTGTGGTATAAAGGAGTACGGTCTTAAAGGCACTATTTACAATTACCTTGGTGGTGAAGAGGGGGGCTTTGGGAAAAGGTGATTGTGCAATTCCCGGACACGGCAACGTTCCTTTTATTCATCCCTCCTCTTTTCGTATGTTCATATTTTCGTATGTTCATAAGAAAAGTACATGGAAAGCATCAATAAAAAAGCAAAGCGCATTCTGATCATCGATGCCTGTAAAAGCGCACGGGATATGCTCATCGAGGAACTCGGCAGCGTTTACTCTATCCTCGCTGCAACAAGCGCCCGGAAGGGCATCGGCCTGCTCGCAGAAGAGATCGCTATCGTTATACTCGACCTTGCACTCCCTGACGGGGACAGCATGGAAGTGCTCAGGCATATAAAAGAGAAGTACCCCTCGATTCCTATTGTAATTACCGCCGCACAGGGAGCAGAGGAAAAGTTCAGGGTAGGTACACGCGATTACCTCAAGAAACACTACGCACTCCATGATGTAGCCGAACGAATAAAGGGGCTGGCAGATGTGAGCTCTCACGCGCAGATGCACCGGCATCTCTCGCTGCCTTTCAAGAATCAAGATGCAGAGGATTGCTTGGATATGTCTCCCCATATCACAAGAGGAATCCTGATGGCGAAAAAATGCGATAGTCAGAAATTGCGTTTACAGCGGCTTTCCGGTTAAGCCTCTACATTTTACTACGCAGCCTCTTTTTCTTCCACTTCCTCGAACACGTATTCCTGGTAAAGATACAGCCTCTTCTAAAATAGAGTCCATGCTTGTTGAAGGCGGTGATGTCGGTCGGGAGGAGGAGATAGACAGCCGACCAGAATAGTAAAATAGAGAGGAGCCGGCTGCCGTAACTTTTGAGCAGTGCTCCCGGGCATCCCCCCGATCTGATTCTCTTGTCCCAGACACGACACGCAACAGTTCGATACTGGCTATTGAGCGCTTATTCATCGTTATGGTTATGGATTTTTCTGAACCGCTCTCAATAACTCGCCGGCAATGGCTGCTGTTCTTCCGTTCGATAGGGCAGTATGGTCAGACCATAGTAGTCGCCGGCGCACTTGTTGACCCAGTCGTTTCGGGGATCGGAGACGCCGAGGGGGCCGAGCCCGGCCCAGTTCCGCAAGGGTGCAATGGTTATAGAGCCGAGTCCCTCTGTTTTTGCAGACCGGATCAATGCATCCGTCCTGTCCCAGTCGGCGGCGAATCTGCTCGCTGCGGGCTGTAAGCGTACTATCCTGCAGGCAGCCCAGGAGGTGTTGAGGAGCGTGATGAAGACAATCGCCGCTATCGCCGGTCTCCATGGAAGACGTTTCTTTTCCGGAAGCCTATATCCTGTTCGATAGAGCGCCTGTCCGGCCAGGTACCCCCAAGCGGTTAAAGCGCATGTCAGCACAAAACACGGGATGATGAGCGTCCGCTTTGGCGGCGCACCCGACATGCCGTAGGCTGCGGGGACAAAGCAGGAGAGCAGCAGCACGAGTGCGATGGGCGGCAGTGCCAAGAGGCCCGGATCCTTTCTCCCGGATGGGGCGGCCGGATTGCCTGCCCGGAAAGCGCCATGACCCATCATCGCCGAGAGCGCTACGAGACCGAGGAGACTCGATAAATGCCTTTTGGAAGCGACGATAGTCTTAATAAAATCGAGCATACTTCTCATCGCGACCCTCAGCAGCTCCTCTATGCCCGGGGGAGGAGGATAGAGGGCCTGCCGGAATTTGTTGCCCGGAGCAGCAACGATGGTGACCATGGCAAGGGCCGAGCCCAGAAGGCCGGCTGCAACGAAAACAAGCAGGTTCCTCCTGGAATGTCCTGCATCGGCCATAACAACCATCAATAGGACCAGCAAGGCGCTTGTCTGCAGGACTGCATAGGTCTCTCCGAATCCGCCGGCAACGAAGGTCACCGCTCCGCTCACCATCAGCAGGACAGACGAACTGCCGGATGACTGCAGACGCTGTTGATAGTAGAGGACCAGCCCGGCATAGGCGGATGCGAGAATGAGCGGCGGGACCACCGAGCGCATCCCCTGGCCCCAGTAGAGCGACTGGGCTGCATTCGGGGTGATTTCGAGCGTGGTGAACAGTATGGCGGCAGCCATGAGGAGGGAGAGGTATCTCTCCTGCCCCTTTTCGGACACGGGAGAGCATTGGTAAAGGGGGAAGCTCAAGACGGCCAGCCAGGCCATGAGCGCGGCTGCAGGAGCATACGGCGTTATGCCCGGGCCGATATATCCCGCCAGCGCATCGAGGAGGTTTGCGGAAAACCTGCCTGTCCAATGCATATACCAATAGGCCGCTCCTCCGAGCACCCCTTCCAGCCTGGCCATGCCCGCAGAGCAGTAGTCGTCCGCCAGGAAGCGGCTGAACGACCCTATATAGGCGTGAGCAGCCAGCGGCAGCAGAAGAGAGGCGAGCAGGAGGTATCCTGTCCCCTGCTGCCGGCCTCGGATCAACCCTGCTCTCCTCACGTATACCTTCCGCCCCAGAGGTTCATTTTTATGTAGAGCAGCTCTCTGAAGGTCCTGAGCGCGTCCTTGACAGGCCTGACCCTGCTTTCCGGGGAGTTGTACCAGCTCACCGGTATCTCCTTGACCGAAAAGTCGAGGAGGCGGGCTATGGCGAGGAGCTCGATATCGAACCCGAACCGGTCTATCTTCATGCGGCTGAATATCGCTCGCGCAGCCTCGTACTGGAATGCCTTGAAGCCGCACTGCGTATCCTTGACGCCGTCCAGGAGGAAGAAGCGGATCAGCGCATTCCCCAGGCGGCCGACGAGGACTCTCAGCCGGGGCTGTTTGACGACGATGTCGCTTCCCGTAATATAGCGTGAGCCTATTACTACCTTGTTTTCTTTCAGCAGCGGATAGAACTTCCCGAACTCCTCTATAGGAGTCGAGTTGTCGGCGTCGGTGAAGAGGATGTATTCGCCCCGGCAGGCCTCAATGCCTCTTTTAACGGCGTATCCCTTCCCCCGGTTCGGCCGGTAGGTAACGACACTCAGGTTATCTATTTTCCTTTTGAGTCCTTCGACTACACTCACCGTAGCATCGCTGCTGCCGTCGTCCACCACGATTATCTCCCTGGTCACCGGTATCCCCGAGAAGTAGCCGTTAACGGCTTCGAGGGTCTTTTCGATTCTTTTCTGCTCGTTATAGGCCGGGACGATTATGCTCACGTCATAATCGCAGGCGCTGCAACCCGGGGAGTAGAATATCCGGTCCTTGAAGGTCCAGTACCTGTTGGCCAGGAAGTTCCACGTCAGGACCGCTCCCGATGTCACGAGCTTTGCCGCCATGTACCATATATGCAGGGCGTAGACCAGGAGCGCCATGAGCATTTCGGTCAGCAGGAGTCCGAACGTCGAAACGATCAGGAATTTTATGAACTGCTTCCTGATATTGCTGCTTTTGTTCTGGAACGTCCAATATTTGTTCAGGGTGAAGTTGTTGATTACCGCGAGGATGAATGACAGAGCGGCAGCCGCAAGGATAGGGATATGCAGGAACGCGACGAATACGTAAAGTGAGCCCAGATCGATCGCTGTCCCGATGCTGCCCACGACTGCATACTTGAAGAAGACCAGGGAGCGGTTATCGATTTTCTTCCTTTCCGCCTTTGCCTTTTTGTGAAAGAGAAGCTCCTGTGAAAGCATACGGTCCCCCCGTTCGACCCAAGAGACGTGAGATAAATGAGATATTCCGCAGGCCTGCTTCCCCTTACCGCTGAATTCCATGCAGCAACTTGCATGCCAGGAGGAGGCAATATCAAGGAGGTTGTATTTATTCGGGTACCGAGGAGGGCGATCCGGAGCGGGAGTGTAAGCTTTCTCGACTTGACATAAGAAATTCCGACTGCTGCTGCCCGCAAAGGGGCCGAGCGCATAACGAGGGCCTGTCAGCCGGTTACGATGGGTGTGCTGCTGCGCCGGAGCTTAGCTGAAGAGCTCCATGATCTCCTTGCAGCCGCTGGTCGGAAGCGCCTCGCTGAAGAGGTATCCCTGCACCGCGTCACACCCTGCCGATTCGAGGAATTCGAGCTGGTCTTCGGTCTCGACGCCTTCGGCGACTACCTGGAGCTTCAGGCTGTGGGCGAGGGCGATAACGGCGCTCACGATGGCCTTGTAGTCGGGATCGTCGAGGAGCCCCTTGATGAAGGACTTGTCGATCTTTATCTTCCGCACGGGGAGCTTCTTGAGGTAGCTCAGCGAGGTATAGCCGGTGCCGAAATCGTCTATGGAGAAGGCGACGCCCATCTGCTGGAGGGTGATGAGATTGGGGAGGGCGGACTCGATCTGCTGCATGACGGTGCTCTCGGTGATCTCGATCTCGAGATGACGCGGGTGGAGGCCGGAGCCGCGCAGCACTTCCGATACCATCTCCGCCAGGTCGGGCTGCTGGAACTGCCGGGCCGACAGGTTCACCGTCACGCAGCCGGGCGTCATGCCCGCGTCCTGCCAGGCGCGCGCCTGGGCGCAGGCGGTCCTGAGCACCCACTCGTCGATCGAGACGATGAACCCCGTCTCTTCAGCGAGGGGGATGAACTGCAGAGGGTCGAGGAGGCCCTTTTCCGGGTGCTGCCAGCGCACGAGCGCCTCGACGCAGGTCATCTGCCGTGTCCCGACGGCGATCTGGGGCTGGTAGTGGACCACGAGCTCGCCGCGTTCGAGCGTCTGTCTCAGCCGGTTCTCGAGGATCATCCGCTCGATGGTCCTGATGTTCATCTGCGGGTTGTAGAACTGGTGGTTGTCCCTCCCCTGCTCTTTGGCATGGTACATGGCGATATCGGCGTTCTTGAGCAGGGTATCGGCGTATTCCCCGTCATCGGGATACATGCTGATGCCGATGCTCGGTGTCACATAGAGCGCATGATGGTCGATCATATACGGCTCTTTGAGAGAGGCGATGATCTTCCGGGCGGTCACCGAAGCGTCGTCGGACTGGCCGATGGACGGCAGCAGGATGGTGAACTCGTCGCCGCCGATGCGGGCCACCGTATCGGACTCGCGCACGCAGGTGCGGAGGCGCGACGCCACTTTCTTGAGCAGCCGGTCTCCGGCGTTGTGGCCCATCGAATCGTTGATGTTTTTGAAGCGGTCGAGATCGAGAAACATCACCGCGAGCCGCTGCCGGTTGCGCTGGGCCTGGTGCAGGGCGAGGTTGAGGTGGTCCATGAAGAGCGTCCTGTTGGGCAGGCCGGTCAGGAGGTCGTGATAGGCCTGGTGCCGGATCATCTCCTCCATCCTCTTCCGGTCGGTGATGTCTTCCATCATCGGCAGGAAATATGAGGGGACGCCGTCCGTATCCCTGATGATGCGCACCGAGAGGCGTACCCAGATAGTGCTGCCTCTCTTCCTTATGAGACGGCGGTCGAGCTGGAAATGGTCCAGTTCATCGGCAGCGAGGCGCTGGAAGTGCTCGATCGTCGCGGGCAGGTCGTCGGGATGGATGATCCTGTCGAGCGTAAGCGAGGTCATCTCTTCGCAGGAATAGCCGCTGATCCGGCATAACTCCCGGTTGGTGCGCAGGATGCGGTAGTCCATGGCGACCACGGATACGCCTATCGGGGACTGGTCGAACATGCGCCTGAAGTCCTCCTCGCTGCGCCTCAGGTCCTTCTCGATCAGGCGGCGCTCGTAAACCTCCTGCTGGAGCCGGGCATTGGTGATCCTCAGCTCGGCGGTGCGCTCGGCCACCATGCGCTCGAGACGGGAGCGGTAGCGGTCGAGCTCGTCTTCCGCCCGTTTCCGCGCGCGCCGCACCTCTGCCTCCCGCAGCTCGCGCTCGATGGCGGGCACGAGGCGTGCCATCTTTCCTTTGGTGATATAATCGTGGGCCCCGGCCTTCATGGCATCGACGGCGAGGTCTTCGCCGATCTGTCCCGAGATGAGGATGAAGGGGGTATCGACGCCGCTCTCCTGCACGAGCTGCAGCGCCGCAAGGCCGTCGAACCGCGGCATCTTGTAGTCGGAGATGACGAGCTCCCAGGGCTGCTCGGCGAGAGCCGCCTTCATCGCTTCAGGGGTCTCCACCTGCCGGTGCAGGGGCTCGTAGCCGCCCTTCCGCAGCTCCCGCAGGAGCAGCAGGGCATCATCCTCCGAATCTTCCACGATCAATACGCGAAGCAGCCTGGTCATACACTCCTTTTCTGTGCGGCATGCCCCGGCTCTCTGCTGTCGGAAGAGCGGCGCTCCTTTGCTGCACTGCGGCGCGTGAGATGAAGTACAAACATACGGACTGCTGCTGAAGCTGCACGAGCGGAAACTGCTTCTATAAATCTAGCACCGGTTCCCTGAAAAGTAAAGCGAAATGTTCAGCACGGAAGCGTTCTTAAAGGGTGAAGGAGAAGGTCGCTCCCTTGCCGGGCTCTCCCTCGGCCCAGACGCGCCCGCCGTGGCGGTTGATGATGCGCTGCACCGTGGCGAGACCGATGCCGGTGCCCGGGAATTCTGAAGGAGAATGGAGACGCTGGAAGGGAATGAAGAGCTTGGAGGCATAGTTCTTATCGAACCCTGCGCCGTTGTCGCGGAGGTAGAAGACCCGGTTTCCTCCCGGTCCGTCCGTCATGCCGAACTCGATCCGCGCCGCGGTCTGTTTCCCGGTAAATTTCCAGGCGTTCCTCACGAGGTTGTCGAGGAGGATCCGCAGGAGGTGCATATCACCGTGTGCGATGATGCCGTTCTGTATACTGAGCTCGACCCGCCGGCCCGGCTCGGCTTCCGCCAGCTCCGCGGCAAGCTCATGGACCAGCTCGCTCAGGTCTACCGGCTCCGTCTTCATTTCATAGCGCGTTATGTGCGAGAGCTTGAGCACGTTTTCGATGAGGTCGGCCATATGCCGGCTCGCCGTGCGGATGCGCCGGAGATAGTGCATCCCCTGCTCGTCGAGGCGGTCGCTGCAGTCTTCGAGCAGCGCCCGGCTGAAGCCCTCTATGCTCCGCAGGGGCGCACGCAGGTCGTGCGATGCGGAGTAGCTGAAGGCCTCGAGCTCCTTGTTGGCGGCGTCGAGCTCGGCCAGCTTCTGCTCCAGCTGCGCATTGAGCGATCGGATGCTCTCTTCCGCCCTTTCGCGTTCGGTGATCTCATGGACCAGCGCATCTTTCGAGACGGTAACGGTCTGCAACTGCTCCGTCATCCGGTCGAAGGCACGGGAGAGCTGCCCGATCTCGTCGGACCCGGTGAGCCCGGTCCGGTGGTCCAGGTCTCCTGTCCCTATGATCTCGGCGCCTTTCCGGAGTCTCTCGATCGACTGGATCACCGACCTGGTCATCCCTGCCAGGATGAGCGAGACGACAGCGGCCGTTGCTACGCTCAGGAGCGAGATGAGGGTGTTGAATGCCCGCTGCGTCGTGTGCATGTCCTGTATGATGAGCGTGGAGAGCCTGAAGGCGTCCGACGACATCTCTTTAAGGCGCACCGAAAGGTGCCCTGCAAGGCGCTGCTCCGCCTCCCCGGAGAGCGCGCTGTTCCTGCCGTGCGGGAGCCGCTCATAGCTCTCGACCAGCTTGAGAAAGGTGGACCGTACCGTTCCGTGGTTTTTGCGGATGCTCCTGAGGAGATACTGCTGCTCGCCCTTGACCGGCGAGAGAGTATCGAGGAGCGCGCTGATCGAGGTGTGGCGGAGCATGAACTGCTGCTGCGACCGCTCGTTATGGACGAGCAGGTAGGAATAGGCGAGCGTGCTCAGCTCATGGACCTCATTGATGATCCGGGCGGCGGTTACATTCCTCTCCCGGGTGTCCTCGAGCGTCCGGGAGAAGAGCGAGATGACGAGCAGGACGAGAGCGGCGGCGCCGATCGGCAGCAGTGCGGCGATTTTCAGCCGGGTGCTTATCGTCATCGGGCAGGGGTCAGGGGTCAGGGGTCATCGATGGGTCACGGTGACCATCGAGGGATCGATCTTCTCGAGGGCTGCGGGATAGAGCGTGTCGAGAAAATTGGGAACCCCGCGGCCGGTCCCGCCGGACTTCTTGCCGAGCAGCCATGCTGCCTGGTCTTCGAGACTGACGAGCAGGCTCTGGTCGAGCTCCACCGCGAAATTGAAATCGTTCCAGGCCTCGTCGATTACCGACGGAGACAGGCCCGTGCAGCGGGCCGTTATGGTGCGGGCTTCATCGGGAGACTCCCTGATGAAACGGGTCGCCTTCACCAATGCCCGAAGGAGACGGTTGATCGCCTCCGGGTTTTTCAGGATGAACTCCCGCGGGCCGGCGAGATTCAGGGTCATCGTATAAATGTCGGGGTCATGGAGCGCAAGGGCGTTGCTCCCGAGCATGTTCCGGAGCTGCGCCGTGTGGGGCAGCCAGACCGATACTGCATCGACCTCTCCTCTTGTCAGCGCCCCGGCGATTTCGGCCGGCCTCAGATCGACGATCGTTATCTCGTCCTGCGCTACGTGGTGGAGCGTAAGATAGATATACAGGAAGAACTCGCTATTGGTGCCGAGGCTTACGCCGATCTTTTTCCCCCTGAGGTCTGCCGGCGAGGAGATGCCGCGGTCCCTCCGGGCGATGATCATGGTCGCCCGGTCGCTGTCACTGAGAGTTGCGATGACGAAGACGCTCTTGCCTTCGACGGCTGCACGCGCGATAGGCGTCTCGGCAACGGTCGCGAGATCGGCATGCCCGCGGAGAGCGGCATCGAGCGCGCCCTTGCCGGTCTCGAACGTGCGGAGGACTACTTTCAGCCCTTCATCCTTGAAATACCCCTTCTGGTAGGCTATGTACAGCGGAGCAGCATGCGGGATGGGGACCACTGCTATGGTGGTGGCGCGCTGCCCGGGCGAGGGCGTGCGCTCCCGCTCGCGGCTGCACCCTGAAAGGCCGGCCATCCCCATGACCACGAGAAGTAGTATTACCGCCTGAGCCGCTGCTCTCACGTATCCTCCGGAAGTGAACTCGATCGTGCGGTACCGCCTCATCTTCTCAATTATAGACGATTTTGGAGGAGAAGCATACCTCGATCTGCTTGAACACAAAGGCGAAAAGCCTTGACAACGATACAGCGGTAAGGTAAAGTGATAAAGCCTCGATAATATCATATAAGGTAAGATGCAAGGGATCGGAAACACCATATCATAACATCAGGAGCAGGATCATGATGAAAAAGGGCGTACTCATAGCACTTGCAGTGTTGTTCGCCGCCGGCTGCGCCGGAGAGGCGACGCAGCTGCGTATGAAAGATGCCGTTGCGAACGAGGAGAAGGTGATCGTTTTTCCCAACGGCACGATCTTCGGCGGGGCATCGAGAGACCAGGCTGCGGAGCTTGCGCGCATCTTTGTCGAGTCGCACAACCAGTCGCTGCAGGAGATGGACGAGATCGAGGCAGCGATCGACCGGGCGCTCAAGAACCAGGATGCGATGAAGGAGGATATGCAGCAGGCCTCCCGGCGCTCCGAAGAGGCGCTGCAGCGGATCATCGCGTCGACGGAGCAGATCTCGCAGCGGCATACCGAGACCGCCCAGCAGACCATCCAGATGATCGAGCAGCTCGCCAGGAAACAGGGGACGGGCGAGATCACGATCTTCTATCCTATCGGTTCGGCAAAAATAGGAAAGGATTCGCTCGAGTATGAGCGGCTCGTCGGGTTTGCCGATTACCTCTCGCGCGAGAGCAGGGGGAGAAAGCTGGTGCTCATCTCTATCGGCAGCGCCTCGGCGGTGGGCGACCGGAAGGCCAATCTCAAGCTGGCGAAGGGCCGGGCCGAGTTCCCGGTCGATATCCTGGATAAATACCTCGTCAATGTCCCGCACGAATTCTTCAAGGTCTACGGCACCGGCGACATGTACAGCCCCAGAGAGGCGAGCGCACAAGAGCATGAGCGCTATCAGCATGCCAGGATCATCGCGGTCTACGAGGCCGACCAGATGCCCGGACTGCCCGCCGAGCCCTCGGAAGCGGAAAAATAGACTTGCTGACCCTTACGGCGGCGCTGCGCCCCTGATACGGCAGCGCCGCCCGCATCCCGCCGCTCTCTTCCTGCATCGCCCTTTCCCGGCATTCTCACATCGGGACGTCATCCTGTCTGCTGAAGGAAACTCACAAGGGGGATGCGTGCCTTGACAAGGGGTGGGTTGTCCGCTAGATTTTGAATTAGGTAAGTAGGAGTGCGTCCTTATCGTATTCACCATGCCGTCTTCCACAAGGAGGGGGAAATGTTGAGACAGGTGATGCTCGTTACGGCGGTGGCGCTGCTCGCCGCCGGTTGTGCAGGGAGGACGACGACGATGTACATGAAAGACGCACAGGCGAAGGAAACGGCTGTCGAGTTTCCCAATGGCACGGTCCTGGGCGGCGCCTCGAAAGAGCAGGCGAGCACGCTGGCCCGGCTGTTCGTCGACTCGCACAATATGGCGATGCAGGAGATGGCCGATGTCCGCCTGGCGCACAGCCAGATGCTCAAGGGCCAGGACGAGATGAAGAAGTTCGCCCAGCATACCGATGCGCGTCTGCAGCAGTTCCTCGATTCTACGGAGCGGCTCTCCCGGAAGAGCTCGGAGACCGCCGAGGCTGCGCTCAGGATGCTGGAGCAGCTGTCGAAGAAGCAGGGCACCGGAGAGATCACCGTATTCTTCCCGACGGGCGTCAGCCGGGTGAGCAGGAACTCCCTCGAGTATAATCGGCTGGTCAGCTTTGCCGACTACATCGCGCGGGAGAGCAGGGGGAGAAAGGTGCTGCTCATCTCGATCGGCTGCGCTTCCGCCACCGGCAGCAAGAATACGAACATGAGGCTCGCCAGGAACCGCGCCGAGTACCCGGTCGATGTGATCCGCAAATACCTGATCAATACGCCCCATGAGTTCTACAAAGTCTACGGCGTCGGCGATATCTACAGCCCGCAGAGCGTCAGCATGAAGGAGCACGAGCGGTACCAGCACGCCCGCTTGATCGCGGTATTCGAAGATGACGATGCGATCGAGCTCCCGGTCGAGCCTATGGAGCATTTCTAGACGTTCGTTCCCGCCGCAGTGCAGCCTGATGAGCGATCAGCCGGACACCCTCCTCCGCCCCCCTTCGCACCTCCCGCCGGGGGAGGGGACGGGGGGGTGGGTCTGGAGGCCCGGCGCCTGTTATTCTGTTATAATGTGAAGGAGCGCCATGCACTTTCTGATACGTCTGCTCATCAATGCCTTCGCCCTCTGGGTCGCCGCAAAGGCGGTTCCGGGGATCAGCCATCACGGCTCCTCGGTGATGCTGCTGCTCGTGGCGCTGGTCTTCGGTCTCCTGAACGCCTTTGTGCGGCCGCTCCTGAAGCTGCTCACCCTGCCGCTCCTGCTGCTCACCCTGGGGCTCTTCATCCTTATGCTCAACAGCATCATGCTGTGGCTGACCGGCTCTGTTTCCGAGGCGCTCGGCCTCGGGTTCCGCGTGGCGGGGTTCTGGCCCGCGTTCTGGGGCGCGCTGGTGATAAGCGTTATCAATATTATTTTTTCTCTCTTTGTCCCGGAGGAGTAGCCGCAGTGGCCGAACCGTCCTCGAAGTCTTCCACAGCAGCGCCCGTGGTTGCAGAGCACACCCTGCAGCAGCTCGAGTTCGACAAGATCCTCGGGTTGATCGCGGCTTCGGCGAGCAGCGAGGCCTCGGAAGAGGCGGTGCGCGAGCTCCGGCCGCTCGCCGACCGGGAAACGATCGGGACGAGACTGGTTCAGATCGGCGAGCTCTTACGGATGTCCCAGGAGGGAGCTCCCCTGCGCATAGGGCGGTTTGCCGATATCGCCGCGCTCCTGGCGAAGGTGCGGCCCGAAGGCGCGGTGCTCGAAGGATATGAGCTGGCGGGGTTCGTGCCGGTGCTCTCGGCGCTCGACGAGGTGCTGGAGCAGAGCAGCGGCCGCGAGGACATTCCACGGTTGAAGGAGCTGATCAGCGGGCTGACGGGCTTTCCTGATATCCTCCGTACCCTCGAACGGTCCCTCGACAGCGAAGGGGGCGTCCTCGACAGCGCGTCCTACCGGCTCGCCGAGGTGCGGGGGCAGATACGGAGGCTCGAGGCGCGCATCCGGAAGCGGCTCGAAGAGCTGGTGAGAGACGAAGAGGTCGCCGTCTTCCTGCAGGACGATTTCATCACCCAGCGCTCCGGCAGGTGGGTCATTCCGGTGCGGATGGATTCGAAGGGGCAGGTGGAGGGAGTAGTCCATGATGTCTCGAAGTCGGGAGAGACCGCGTTCGTGGAGCCGCTGGCGATCATCAGCAGCTCCAACGAGCTCGAGAACCTCATCGCCGAGCAGAAGGCAGAGGAGATCCGGATACTGAGGTCGCTCAGCGCCGCGATTCGCGAAGCGGCGGGTGCGCTCGAAGCCCAGTTCAGGACCCTGGTGTACCTGGATGTGCTGCGGAGTATCGCACGGGTTTCGGAGCGGCTCCGCATGGAGGTCCCGCTGATCAACGATGAGGCGACGGTCCATCTGGTGAGGGGCCGCCACCCGCTCCTGCAGCTTGCTCTCGAACGGGATGCGGGCGAAGAGCACCCGGACCGCCGCCGTCCCGACAACGATTCCGTTGTTCCCCTCGACGTCCGCCTGGGAGGCGAGAGCACGGTCATGGTGATCACCGGATCGAATGCAGGAGGAAAGACGATCGCGATCAAGACGGTGGGGCTGCTCCTGAGCATGGCGCTCTCGGGCATGCCGGTGCCGGCGGATTCAGCCTCGAGCTTCCCCCTCGTGCGCCGTCTGCTGATCGATATCGGCGACGAGCAGTCGATCGAGCAGAACCTTTCGACCTTCGCCGCCCATATCGCGAATATCTCCGGCATCCTGAAAAATGCCGATGCCAGGACGCTGGTGCTCATCGACGAGCTCGGGACCGGCACCGATCCCGAGGAGGGCGCGGCCCTTGCCTGCGCAGTGCTCAAGGAGTTGAGAGGCAGCAGGGCTCTCGTCTTCGCCACGACGCACCTCACCCAGATCAAGGGCTTCGTGCACCGGAGCGAAGGCATGCTCAACGCCTCGATGGAGTTCGATCAGCAGATGCTCAGGCCGCTCTACCGCCTGAGAGTCGGCGAGCCGGGGCAGTCCCATGCGCTCGCTATCGCCGGGAAGTACGGTCTGCCCGCCGGCATCATCGAGTCGGCAAAAGGCCTGCTGGGCGGCGTCAAGGTGGAGTTCGACAACCTCATCGCCGACCTGAACGGGAAGCGCGCAGCTTACGAACAAGCGCTCGCCGAGCTCGAGCGGCAGAGGACGGAGGCCGAAGAAGAGAACAGGAGGCTGACGGCCCTGGTGGCAGAGACAGAGGAGCGGCAGCGCGAGGCGCTCGGCCGGGCATACCGGGACGCGGCCGATATCATTGCGGGCATCAAGCGGGAGATGCATGCGCTGCTCGAAGAGGCGAAGAAGAAGGAGCGGGAAAGGAGCCGCGAAGCGATCAAGAAGGCGGAGCAGCTCCAGGAGCAGGTTGCGGCCGGGCTCAGGGAGTACGACCGCGAGTCGCGCCGGGCTCCCGCGATCGACGAGATCGCCGAGGGAGACGTGGTCTATGTGCGGTCGCTGGGGTACGACGCGCCCGTTGCCGGGGTCAGCCTGAAGCACAACCGGGTGCGGGTGCGGGCCGGGAACAAGGAGATCGAGGTGCCGGTGGCGGATATAGAGCTCAAGCGCGGCAGGCCGGCCGAGGCGAAGAGGGAGTCTGTCACCGTCACTGCTGCGGAGCGGGCCGGGGGACCGGACCGGGCAGGGTCACGGATCATGCTCGTCGGCCTGCGCGCGGACGAAGCGCTCTCGCGGCTCGAACCGTTTCTCAACCATGCGGCGCTCGAGGGATACAATGAAGTCACCATCGTCCATGGCGTGGGCGCCGGTATCCTCCAGAAAGTCGTCCGCGAGCATCTCGACGGCCATCCGCTGGTCAGGAAGTTCCGGAGCGGAGAGCCCCAGGAGGGAGGCAGCGGCGTAACCGTTGTAACGCTGGTGTGAGAGGGCGTACGCCCGTCCCGTCAGGATACTGCTATCCCTCCAGCAGCATCACCAGCGTGCTCGTCAGTGCCATCGCCCAGATGATGTCCGACGACGCTATCTGGTGGTTGCAGGTCGAGTCGAGGAGGAGGTCGACCCGCGGGGGATACTCTTCGTCCTCGAGCCAGAGGATGAGCGTTACCGGGACCCTCGGGACCGGGAAGAGGCGGAGCGACACGTCGCCATAGGCGAGCCGCTCTGCGCCGAATTCCCTGCCGCGCCGGAGAAAGCCCTCTTTATCCGTGCCGTACTTTTCGGCGATCCTGTCGAGCGGCAGGAGGTGCGTACCCGCGGAGAAGCGCTGCCCGCCTTTGATGTCCACCGGCTTTATCAGCCGCTCGGTAAGGGGGATGTCCTTTGCGTTCACGAGATACCAGAGCACCGACAGGCGGGCGTAATCCTTGAGCTTGCCGAGCACGAGGTCCCGGTGAGGGGACGAGGTGGTGATCGTCTTGTCCGCGGGAGATACCTCGACCTCCATGCCGAAGGAGCGGACCGTATAGACGGCGCGCTCGTTATCATAGGATACCGCGGCGTTCCTGCACACCTCTTCGGGGTCGAGCGCTGCCAGCAGCTCCCACGCTTTTGCCTCGCCGTGAACGATCTTCATAGGGACTATCTGTTCCATAACAGTAATGATACCGTAAGGAAACGCGCTGCATCAAATCCGCACGCCGGGAGCGTTGATTTTTCCGGTGGTGGTGATACAATGGAATAAACATACCCGCACGGAGGAGAACCGTTATGCTATCGAAGCTGCCGATCAATCTCGAGGGTGTAAGCAAGAACAATCTCGACAAAGAGATATTGCGGGCCGCCATGATCGCGGAGCTGGATGCGGTCAACCTTTATGAACAGATGGCGGCGATGACCGAGAACAATCATATCAAGAAGATCCTCATGGACGTGGCGAAAGAGGAAAAGACGCATATCGGGGAGTTCCAGACGCTCCTGCTGCGTTTCGATCAGGAGCAGGTACAGGAGCTCGAGCACGGCAAGGAAGAAGTGGAGGAGTTGACGGGAAAGGCGTAAGTCCCGCGCGTACGCTCAAGACCATTCAGGGCCGGCGCTGCACCGGGCCTGAATGGCTTCTCCTGCACCGTATGAATGCGTACTCTTTTTGCTCAGGTGATCTTTGCGGTGATCCTGAACTTCAGCTCGTTCATCTGCTCCGCCATCCGTTTGTGCCGCTTCTCGTCTTCGAGGATCAGCTTGAGCATCTGTTTGGCGATGGGGTCCCTGGTCATCTCGACCGCTTCGGTCGCCATGTCGATCGCTTTTTCCTCGATATCGACATGCTTGTTCATGAGCGATGCGACCCCGGCAAGGTCGTCGGGAGAAAGGACGAACCCCTTCTTGGTCATTCCGTCGATGACGAGCTGAAGTATCCCCCGGTGTTTTTCCGAGTCGCTCCTGATCGCCCCGGTGAGCGTCCCGATAATGGGATTGGTCGATTTCCTGAGAATGGCGTCGCAATTTCTGATGGTCGTTTCCTCGATTCCCTTCCATTTCCTGAGCAGCGTCAGCAGCTCCCTGTCCCGTGCGGCAACTTTTTCCAGAGCCATGAGCAACCTCCCTCAACCGGTATTTACCGCAGTATACCATGCGCATCGGGCGTGCGGAAGTGGTGATCGCCGAAGAATACGCCGTGCATACGCGTGAGGAGGGCGGACAGCCGCTTCTCGGTTACTCGACGGTGATCTTCTTCTCTTTTTTCTTCGCCTCCTCGGTCTTCGGCACTCTTATTTCGAGGATGCCGTCGGTGAACTTCGCCGCCGCCTTGTCGGTCTGCACCTCCGATGGCAGCTGGAAGGAGCGGGCGAAGGAACCGTAGGCGCGCTCGAGCCGGTAATAGTTCTTTTTTTCTATCTTCTCCTCTTTCTTCTTTTCTCCCGAGATGGTGATCACGTCGCCGGTAACGCTGACATCGATGTCCTCTCTTCTCATGCCCGGGAGCTCCGCCTTGACGACCACATCGCCGCCCTCTTCGTAGATGTCGATGTTCGGCGAGATCTCTTCGAGACCCGCCGACCGGATGCGCGGCCACCACGAAGGGCTCGAGAGGGAGAGGGGTCTCCCGAAGAACTCCTCGAAGCGGCGCTCCATCTCTTCAAAGGGGGAAAGCGCCCGCGAAGGCTCGACTTTTGCCGGTTCTTTTGATTCCTTCTTTGCCATGGCTGCCTCCTTCCAGGGATTTTTCGTACACGATCGTACATTTAAAATCTATTATCAGCGCAACGGGTTGTCAAGAGGTGCGTTGTGCTTTTTCCGCTTTGGCGAAGCGGTGCGATCGTATGGACTTGTGCGACGGTACGATGCCGGCAGCGTGACAAGAGGGCGAAATCGAGCTATAGTTTAAGAGAGTCTAACAGAATGAGCACAGAGAGTCAGACAAGGCACAGTACATTCGTCTTCATTCTCCCAAGGCATCCACGCCTTGCTCCGAGGCGGGGCAGCTCGGAATCGAGTCGTACCGACCCGCTTCACCATCCCTGGATTACGCTCGGGCTGCCCATGCCGCTCATGTACTATGCCTTGTCTGACTCTAAGTTCTTTCATTTTGTTAGAAGCTCTAAATAATTGATGAGCACCCGTGTTCGAGAGGAGGCGCCATGGCACGACCGAAGACCGTATCGGACAGGGCGAGGGCGAAGATTGCCGCGAGGCCGGTGAAGCGGGAGCACAAGGATATCCACCCCTCGGACGTTACCGGGGAACTTCCGTCTCCATTGCCCCGCAAGAAGGCGCCGCGAAAGGCTCCGTGCCCGCCCGATACACCCGGGGGCAGGAAGCCGCCGACCATTTGAAAGCGCTCCCGGCCCGGCGCACCTGCCGAAGAGACGGTGCGCTGCCGCGCACTCCCCCTCCTCCCCCTGATGCTCTGCTTGCGCAGTTCCCGACCGGTGTGCCCATGACTTAGTCCGCCATATCCCTTATAATTTGACTATGCTTTTCAAACTTTTTTTGCTCTTCGCCCTCGTCCCGATGCTCGAGCTCGCCCTCCTGATAAAGGTCGGCTCCGTCGTGGGGACGCTCAACACGATCATTATCGTAGTGCTGACGGCGGTGATCGGCGCCTATATGGTGAAGCTCGAGGGGCTGAGGGTCCTGTTCAAGATACAGAGGGACGTCCGGCAGGGGGTGTTTCCTGCCGAAGAGCTGATCGACGGCGCCATGATTCTCGTTGCAGGGGCGCTGCTGCTCACGCCGGGGTTCATTACCGATGTTTTCGGCCTGCTCCTCATCGTCCCGCCGACACGGGCCGTTATCAGACGATGGGTCAAGGGATATTTCAAGCGGCGTATCTCTCCCTTCCATTTCCGGCGATGAAAAAGGAAATCAGCTATCCCGCGCTGCGCATTGCGCTGCTCTATCTTCTCTTCGGAGGGTTGTGGGTCGCCCTCTCCGACCGCCTTCTCTTTCTCCTGTTCCCCGACCCTGCCACGCTCACCATGTTCCAGACCTACAAGGGAGAGTTCTTCGTGCTGGCGAGCACGCTGCTGCTCTATACCTCGGTGCGCCGCGAGCTCAAGGCCCGTCTCCGCCTGGAGCAGTCGCTGGAGCAGGCCCGGAACCAGGCGCAGCGGTATCTCGATATCGCCGCGGTCATCATGGTGGTCATCGATACCGATCAGAGGGTGCGTCTCATCAACAAGAGGGGCCTGGATATCCTCGGCTACCGGCCGGATGAAGAGGCGGAGCTGCTCGGCAGGGACTGGTTCGAGGCGGTCATCCCCCCGCGGTACCGGGGGACGATGAGGGCACTGTTCAAGAGGCTGGTGTCGGGGCAGGAGACCGTCGTTGAATACACCGAAAGCGCGGTGATGACCAGAGGCGGCGGCGAAAGGATGATCGCCTGGCACAATACCGCGATCACCGACGAGGACGGCCGTATCATCGGCATGCTTGCTTCCGGCGACGATATCACCGAGCAGAAGCAGGCGGAGGCGAAGATCCAGCGGCATCTAAAACAGCTCGGCGCATTGAGGACGATCGACATGTCCATCACCTCGAGCCTCGACCTGCGGGTGACGCTCAATGTCTTTCTCGACCAGGTGCTCACCCAGCTCGGGGTCGATGCCGCCGACGTACTGCTCACGAACCACGGCCAGCGCCTCGAGTACGCCGCGGGCAGGGGATTCCTCTACCGGGATGTGGAGCACTCGGATCTCTATATCGGGGAGGGCGTTGCGGGCCGGGCCGCCCTGGAGCGCCGCACGATCAGCATTCTCGGCAGGGAAGAGATGCAGGAGAAGCTGGTGCGCTTCCCCCTGATCGCCAAGGAGGGATTCGTCTCCTACTATGGCGTCCCCCTTATCGCCAAGGGGCAGGTGAAAGGGGTGCTCGAGCTCTTCCACCGCTCGCCCCTCACCCCGGACAACGAATGGCTCGAATTCCTCGACGCCCTCGCCTCCCAGGCGTCGATCGCGATCGATAACGCCGAGCTCTACGAAGACCTCCAGAGCGCGAATGTCGAGCTGAACGTCGCGTACGACGCGACGCTGGAAGGCTGGGGACGCACGCTCGAAATGCGCGACGTGGTGACCGAGGGCCATACCCGGCGGGTCGCGGACATGACCGTCCGCCTCGCCCGGGCGATGGGGCTGAAGGACAGCGACCTGGTCAATATACGCAGGGGCGCCCTGCTGCACGATGTCGGGAAGATCGGCATTCCCGACCGCATACTGCTCAAGCCCGGTCCGCTGAATGCCGAGGAGTGGAAGGTCATGCGCATGCACCCGGTCTATGCCTTCGAGCTGCTCAGGCACATTCCGTATCTCAAGTATGCCATCGACATCCCCTATTGCCATCACGAGCGGTGGGACGGGTCCGGGTACCCCCGCGGCCTCAAGGGCGAGCAGATCCCCCTGGCCGCACGCATCTTCTCTGTCGTCGATGTATGGGACGCTGTCCGGAGCGACCGGCCGTACCACCCGGCGTGGCCTGAGGAGGAGGCGCGCCGTTATATCGGCTCGCTCGCGGGTACCCAGCTGTGTCCTCGTACCGTGGAGGTCTTCCTGAGCATGGAATGGGCGCCCCCGCCGGCGGTGAGCGTCCCTGAACAGGACTGATCGAGCCCTAAGCTCCGTATGCAACCCCTGAAAGGAACAAGGGGAAGGAGAAAGAAGCACATGCGTTCGGAGTCGAGATGGTTGTTCCCTCAAGGTCCCTGTAAGGGCGGACGGAGAAGGAAGCTCGTTACGGTGGCTCTTCCTGCGGGGCGCCCGCATTACCGGCCCGAGCGGCTCTTTACTCCACGGTCACGCTCTTCGCAAGGTTTCTCGGCTGGTCGACCTCGCACCCCCTCACTACAGCGGTATAGTACGCGAGGAGCTGCAGAGGGATCACAGTGATAAAGGGAGTAAGAGCGGGGTGCAGCGAGGGGACCGGGAGCAGCTCGTCCGCTTTGCCGCGCAGTGCTTCGGGATGGTCGCTCACGGCGATGACCCTTCCCCCCCGCGCCTTCACTTCTTCTATATTCGAGAGGATCTTCTCGAACAGCGCATCGCGCGGCGCTATCACGACCACGGGAGATCCCTCCTCGATGAGCGCGATGGGGCCGTGCTTCATCTCGCCCGCGGGATAGCCCTCGGCAGGGATATAGGATATCTCCTTCATCTTCAGCGCGCCTTCGAGCGCGATGGGATAGCTGATCCCCCTCCCGAGATAGAGAAAACTTCTGGCTGCCGTCAGTGTTTCCGCGAGCGTGCGGATTCCCGCAGTATGCTGAAGGACCTCTCTGATCGCCGCCGGGACGGTCATGAGCTCTGTTCTGAACGATGCGTATTCCTTGCGGGTCAAGGTTCCCCGTACGGCGCCGAGCTCCAGGGAGAGCAGGGAGAGTGCCGCCATCTGTGATGTAAACGCTTTCGTCGATGCGACCCCGATCTCGGGTCCGGCCTTCGTATAGAGCACTCCCCCGGCCTCGCGTGCAGCGGTGCTGCCGAGCACGTTGCAGATCGTGAGCGCTCCCGCTCCCCTGCGCTGCGCCTCGCGCTGAGCGGCGAGGGTGTCGGCGGTCTCTCCGGACTGGGTAATGGAGATGAAGAGCGTTCCCCTCTCGACAAGAGGGTCCCTGTACCGGTACTCCGACGCGATCTCGACATCGACGGGCAGCCGCGCGAGGCGTTCGATCAAACACCGTCCGACCAGTGCGGCGTGGTACGAAGTGCCGCAGGCCGCAATCTGCAGCCGGCGCAGGCCCCGCACCATGTCAGGGGAGAGGCCGAGACGGTCGAAGATTCCTTCTGCATCGGCGGGCCACCCGCTGAACGTATCGTGGACCGTTCTCGGCTGTTCATGGATCTCTTTGAGCATGAAGTGGTCGAATCCCTCTTTTTCGGCCATGGCAGGGGTCCAGTCGACCTCGATAACCTGCCGGGGAACAGAAGCCGTCTCTCCGGGAGCGAGGCGATCGAGGATCATATCCGTCGCAGTCAGGGTAACGACGGTCCCGTCCTCCATAAGAACGAACCGGTTGGTATAGGGAAGGAGGGCGGGAATGTCCGAGGCGAAGAAGTGCTCATTGTCGCCCATCCCGATAACAAGGGGGCTCCCCCGGCGAACGGCGAAGAGCGTCCCGGGATGGGAGTCGCTCATGATCCCGAGGGCAAAGGAACCCTTCAGAACAGCCACCGCTTCCCGAAGGGCATCGGGGAGGGACCGCCCCTGCCTGACATGCCGGTAGAGCAGGTGCGGTATGACCTCGGTATCCGTTTCCGAAGTAAAGGCGTGCCCTTCAGCGCAGAGCATGTCCCTGAGCTCGTGGTAATTCTCGATGATGCCGTTGTGCACGACCGCGATGGCGCCCACTGTGTGGGGGTGGGCGTTTCTCGAAGAGGGTATGCCGTGGGTGGCCCACCGTGTATGGCCGAGCCCGATCCGCGCGTCGGGAAGAGGACGGGGAAGCAGCGATTCGAGATCCTTTATCTTCCCCCGGGTCTTGTAGACCTCGAGACCGTTGCCGTTCATGCAGGCGACGCCTGCAGAATCGTAGCCCCGGTATTCGAGCCGCTTCAGGCCATCAATAAGCACGGGAAGAGCCCCCCGCTTCCCGACATAACCGACAATGCCGCACATAGTACCTCCTTGTCTGATACTCGTTCTCGTTATTGGAAGCGGCCTCGCTTCTGAAGCCTTACCATAGAGTGCACGAAGGGCGCTGCCGCGAGCAGGAGAGCGGATTCATCCTGCTCGTTGCTTTGCAAGAAGCATTCCCGGAGATGAACGCAAACAAGGAGTAAACGCGGCTCTCGGAACGATCAAGGCAAGGGGACGGCGTATCCTGCTGAGAAAGGGGTAATAACCCACACTCGAGTCCGGATTCGAGCGGTATTCATTGCTTGACATTTTTTTTAATTCAACTAAAGTTGTATATAGATGTAGAAAGCGTGCACCACGGGTCCATACGAGCGACACTACAGTAAACCCGTTGTTATGCCGTACCGGGCATGCGGCACAGGCCATCGCAAACAGCACGGTTAATCATACAGTCTGGCTCCGAAAACCTTTTGCCATGATGCATCAGCAGTGATAGGCTGACGCATCGCTCGTATGCCGTTTCCTGCTGAACCATGACCGGATGCACGCACCGCGGATCGCAGAAAGGGAGGACGCGTGAGGCAGTCATACAGCTTCAGTACCGATCGGCAGCTGCGCATTGCCGAGTGGAACGATGATATCGCTGAGTTTACGGGAAGACCGCCGCTGACGGTCATGGGAAAGCAGTATCACGAGGTGCTCCCGCGGCTCTTCGTCGGCGACGTCGATGCCGTAGCGCTCTCGATGACGAGGAGCGAGGAGATCGTCCTCGAGGGATACGGCTTCGCCTGCCTGCACGGCAGGATCGATGCGGACGTGCGCATCCTTCCGCTCCCCGGCGACCGCGGCGGCATCGACCGGGTGCGGATCGACTTCTCGCCTCACTCGACCTGCCTGATGGCGATCAAGTTCCAGAACCTGCAGCGGCTTATCGATATCGGAAAGATCGCGTCGACGCTGGCCCATGGAGTGCGGAACCCGCTGAACGCCATAAAGGGAGCGGTGGTCCACCTCCGGCAGAAGTATGCCGACGAGCCGACTCTCATCGAGTTCACCAAGATCATGGAGGACGAGATCCAGCGGCTCGACCATTTCATCTCCTCGTTCCTGAGCGCCACCCCTGCGCGGCCGGGCCCCTCCGAAGAGGACATCAACGCGCTGCTGAAGAAGATAGAGGTCTTCACCTCGATGCAGACCCATGCCTACCGCATCGAGACGACCTTCGAGTACGGGAAGGCGCCGCTGCTGCAGGTCGATCCGTTCCAGTTCGAGCAGGCCATTCTCAACATCATCAACAACGCCATCGAAGCGATGCCTTCCGGAGGACGGCTCACCATACGGACGGGGAGGGAGCAGCGGTCGGCTGCCGATGTCGCCGTTGTCGAGATCGCGGATACCGGCCCCGGCATTGCCGAAGAGGGCATCAGCGGGATCACGGCGCCGCTCGGGCAGAGAGGCAGGGGGTTCGGCCTGTTCATCGCCCGTGAGATCGTGCAGTATTACAACGGCCAGCTCGCGATCGAGAGCAAGAAGGACCGGGGGACGACAGTGCGCCTCTATTTCCCGGTGCATATACCGGGAGGCGGGTGATGCACGCGGCTGTGGCGAATCCCGCCGCTGCAAGGGGAAAGGTGCTCATTGTCGACGATGAGCCCAATGCGGTGCGGGTGCTGGCGGCGATACTCGGGGAGGAAGGCTATTCGGTGTTCGAGGCGCACAACGGCGGGGCAGCCGTCGCCCTCATGAACAAAGAGGAGGTGGATGCCGTCATCACCGATATGAAGATGCCCGGCATGGACGGCATGCAGTTTTTCGATCACGCGTCGGAGCACCACCCCGATGTCCCCTTCATCTTCCTCACCGCCTACGGCACCATCGAGTCGGCGGTCAGTACGGTTACCCACGGCGCCTTCTACTACTTCATCAAGCCCCCCGACTATCTGAAGCTGAAGGGTATCCTCGCCAAGGCGGTAGAGCAGCATCGCCTCAAGAGGGAGCTCGAGGCGCTCAGGAAGCAGCTTTCCGCCGGGGAGAATCCCCACCGCATCATCAGCAACGCCCCGGCGATGCTGATGATACTCGAGACTATCAAGGCCATAAAGGACTCGGCGAGCAGCGTCCTCGTCTGCGGGGAGACCGGCACCGGCAAAGAGCTGATCTCCCGCTCGCTGCACTTCAGCAGTACGCGGCGCGACAGGCCCTTCGTTGCGGTCAACTGCGCCGCGATCCCGAAGGAGCTGCTCGAGTCCGAGCTGTTCGGCTACGAGAAAGGCGCCTTCTCCGGCGCCTTTGCCAGGAGAATAGGGAAGTTCGAAGAGGCATCCGGAGGCTCGATCTTCCTGGACGAGCTCGGGGAGCTCGATCTCTCGCTCCAGGCGAAGCTGCTCCGGGTGCTCCAGGAGAAGGAGATCGAGCGGCTCGGCAGCAACCGGAAGCTCAAGGTGGACTTCAGGCTCATCTCCTCGACGAACCGCGACCTCGAGAAAGAGGTGCGCGCAGGCACGTTCAGAGAGGATCTCTTCTACCGGATCAACGTGATGCAGATCGAGGTCCCGCCGCTGAGGGAGCGAAAGGACGATATCCCCCTGCTTGCAACCGAATTCGCCAACGAGTTCTGCATCAGGGAGAATAAGGTGCTGAGCATCGCGGACGAGGTGATGCGCATCTTCGAGAGCTATTCGTGGCCCGGGAACATACGGCAGCTCAAGAACGTGGTCGAGCGCGCGGTGGTGCTCGCGAAGGGAGACCGGATCACCCCGAGGGAGCTGCCCCAGGAGCTGCTCTCCCACCGGAGAGGGGTCGAGTCGCTCACCGCGCTCCAGACGCTGAAACAGCTCGAAGTCCATGCCATAAAGGACGCGCTCCGACGGTGCAACGGAAACAAGTCGAAGGCCGCGCGGGTGCTCGGCATCTCGCGAAAGGCCTTTTACAAGCGGCTGAAAGAATTCCATCTCGCCGAGAGTAACAACTAAGCTGTATCCCTTGGACACACTCCCTCCCGCTTCTGTCCCCGCAGCGCCGTAAAGTGTAGTATTTGGATACACTCTGCACTGCAAACCTTACCGACGGTCCGCCGTTGCTGTTTCCCCCGGATACAGGCGCCGCCTCCCCGCCGCCGCTTGTGCACATCGGTATCCCTGATTTCCCGCGCAAAAGACCTCGTGCATCCGGGCATCAAACTTGCTTCGTTCGTACTAGTCATGCGGGAGAAAAAAATATTGATCATCGACGAAGTGGGGTTCTCCCGCATCTGTGCGGCGATCCTCGAATTCGAGGGATACGGCATAGAGACGGTCGGCAGCGATGCTCGTCCGCCGCTCGTATTCGACGCCGAGAAGTACGGGCTCGTCATTACGAGCTATCCCTACGGCGCGCTCCTGTTCGATGAAATAAAGAGGAAGAACATCGCCACCATCATACTCTCGGACCACATCAATGGCGAGCTCATCGGCATCCTCGAGGGCTTCACCAATTCGTACTGCATGATAAAGCCGCTCGACTACCAGAAGTTCCGCGCCCTCGTGCAGCAGGCGATGAGCGGCGACTTCAGCAATGTCCAGGGAGGATACAACATTGTATAACGGTTCGAGAGCAGCAGCGGCGTGCGTCGTCGTGCTCCTCCTCGTCATCTCGTGCACCGGGGCCCCCCCGAAGACGAAGCAGGAGCTCCTGAAGGAGGGCAGCGCGCTGCTGCAGGCGGACAACCCGCGCGGGGCCATCGTCCTCTTCAAGAACGCCCTCGAGGAGGATCAGAATTTCTTCGAGGCCCGCTTTCAGCTCGCCCGGGCATACTACCGGCTCGGCAGCTTCGACGCCGCAGAAAAGGAGCTGCAGAAGGTGCTGCGGCAGAGCCCTTCGCTCAAGGAGGCGCGCAAGGAGCTCGCCCGCGTATACCTCCAGAAGTCCCGGCCCGATGAGGCGCTCCGGCAGGTCGCCGACGCCGGCGGCGATGCCGATTCCCTCGAGATCGCCGGCTGGGCCCATGCGCTGAAGGGGAACCATGGACAGGCGGTAACGCTTTTGACGGAGGCCATGGCGCTCGATGACGGGAGGACGACGGCGCAGCTCACCCTTGCGCGGGTCTACCTGAAGATGGGGAAGCTCCCCGACGCGCAGGCGGAGGTCTCCTCGCTGCTCGAAAAGGACCCCTCCCACCAGAACGCCCTCTTCCTGCTCGCCGAGGTCCAGCTGCGCGCCGGCGATGCGGAGGCGGCGCTCAAGACCTATGACGAGCTGATACGGCGGCATCCCGATGCTGTCGAGGCCTCGTTCAAGAAGGGCGTTCTGCTCATGGAAAAGAGGCGCTACGACGATGCCCTTGCCCTGGCAGAGCGGCTCGTCACCTCGCACCCCAAGAGCTCCCGGGGGTACGAGTTGAAGGGCATGGCGCTCTACTACCGGAAGAGCTTCAGCGACGCGGTTACCGTCCTCCAGAAGTCGCTCTCCATGATGCCGTCGCCGGGAGGATACTACTTCCTCGGCCTCAGCCACTACTACCGCAAGGAGCTCGAGCAGGCGATGAGCCAGATGCAGCGCGCCCTCGACCTCAATCCCTCGTTCGTGCAGGCGCGCATCATGCTCTCGCTCATCTTCCTCCAGCAGCGGCGGACGGACGACGCCATCATCGAGGTGAAGAGGGCGCTCGAGCTCGACCGGGACAATGCCTTTGCCCAGAGCATCCTCGGGAGCGCCTGCCTGGCGAACGGCGATTACGACAGGGGCATGGAGGCGCTGAACAGGGCGATCGCGCTCGATCCGACACTCGCCGAGGCCCACCTGAAGAAGGGCGTATTCCACCTGAGCAAAGGACGGTTCAGGGAAGCGGAGGCTGACCTCAGGTCCGCCGTGCAGGCGAGCCCGGGGATGCTCAATACGCGGCTCATGCTGGTCTCCTATTATATGCGGGTAAAGGAGTACGGCAAGGCGGTCAGGACCATACGGGAGGGCCTGAGCAACGGAACAGACCGCGCCCCCGATGCGGTGCTGTACAACTATATGGCCGCAGCGCTCCTGGCGGAGCGGAAGGACGCGGAAGCGCTGAAGTACCTGCACAAAGCGAAGGAGGCGAACCCCGACTACCTCGCCCCGTATTTCAATATCGCTGCATTCCATATCGCGAAGGGCGACCACGGCAAGGCGATCGATGAATACCGGGCCCTCATCGGGAGAGCCCCGTCGAACGCCAGGGCCCTGACCGGCATGGCCCGGGCGCTCGAATCCAGGGGCCGCGATGCGGAGGCGCTCACCTATTACCAGCGGGCGAAGGAGACGAGAGATCCCGAGGGGTTTATCGAGCTCGCGCACTACCATGCCCGGAAGAGGCAGGTCGGCAGGGCGGTCGCGGTCCTGGACGAGGCGGCGAGGACCGTCCCGCAGACGGCGTGGCACGGACATCCCGACCTCGCCCTGCTCAAGGGACGGGTCTATCTCGACGCACAGCAGTACCGCGAGGCGCTGCAGCAGTTCGAAAAGCTCGAAACCGCGGATCCCGATAAGGCCCTGCCGCTCATCGTGAATACCTATGTCCTGATGCGCGATCATGCGGCGGCGGTGAAGAAACTCGAGGCCGCCCTGCAGCGGGACCGGAGCCGGGCCGACCTGCTGACAGAGGCGGCACGGGTCAGCCTCCTTGCAGGGGATGTGCAGAAAGCCGCATCCTTTGCCGACGCCCTTGTGCAGGTGAAGCCCCGCTCCGCGATCGGGTATGCGGCCCGCGCATCGGTCCAGGTCCATCGGGGACAGGAGCAGCAGGCGATCGAAAGTCTCCGGAAAGGGCTCGGGATCGAACGGGGCAGCCTCCCTGCGCAGATGATGCTCGCCGAGCTGTACGCGAAGCGGGGAGACCATGCGCCTGCCCTCGACCTCTACAACGAGATACTCAAGGCCGCGCCCGACCATGTTCCGGCGCTCTTCAGCCAGGCGGTCGTTTTGAGCCAGGCGGGCAGGAAGAAAGAGGCGCTGCGGAACTATAGCCGTATCCTCGAGCAGTCGGTGGACCATGTCCCGACCCTGAACAATACCGCCTATCTCTACTCCGAGGGATACGGCAGCAAGGAAGAGGCGCTGAAGCTCGCCGAGAGGGCCTACCGGCTCGCGCCCGGCAATGCCGAGGTGGCGGATACGATGGGCTATGTGCTGCTGAAAGCGGGCAGGACCGGCGAGGCCCAGAAATTGTTCGAGAAGGCGGCTGCTCTCGCTCCCAACAACCCGACCATCCGGTATCACCTCGCCCTCGCCTTGCGGGAGCGGGGCGACCGGCGCAAGGCGATCGAGCAGCTCCGGCACGCGGCAACGCTCGGGACTTTCGCAGAGGCGAAAGAGGCGCAGGTCCTGCTCGAGGCGCTGCAGAAAGGGTGAGCACGGAACGGGCTATGGAACAGCGGCTTCCCCTCCTCTTCCTCCTCGCAGGCGACCTGGTACTCTCCCTTGCCGCAGTCTCCGCCGCTTTCGGCATGAGCGGGGAGGCAGCCTTTGGGGATGAAGGGGACGCTCTCGATTACGGCGTCCGGGTCGCGCTCTTTGCCGCGGTCATGATCGTTTCGTCCTTTTTTGTGGAGCTTTACAGCATGGAGAGGGCGTCGGGAAGGAAAGAGGCCTTCGTCAGGGTCCTTACAGCGCTCGTCATTTCCTTTTTCGTCCTGTCCGCAGGCTACTATCTTATCCCGTCGGTCACGCTCGGGCGGGGTGTGCTTCTCTTCTCGCTCCTCGTCTTCGGCGCTCTCCAGTTCCTCTGGCGCATCGGGTACAGGCAGCTGCTGAGCATCTCCGGGTTCGCCCGGCGCGTCCTCATCCTCGGCACCGGGCCGCTCGCGAACCAGATCGGCAGCGTCCTGTCCGCGACGAACCAGCACTATATCCTGACGGGGTATGTCACCTGCCCGAGCGAGCCGGTCTTCGTCCCCGCCCACACTATCGTCGGCAACGACAGCGGCCTGGCGGAGGCGGCGAAGCTGCAGCGGGCGCACAAGATAGTCATCTCCCTGTCCGAGCGGCGGGGCGTCTTCCCGTACAAGGATGTGCTCAGCTGCAAGTTCAGCGGCATCGAGGTGGTCGACGCGCCGTCGTTCTACGAGCAGGTTACCGGCAAGCTGCTGATCGAGAACATACTGCCGAGCTGGTTCATCTTCTCGAGCGGCTTCAGGATCACCTTCTTCAAGAAGGCCGTCAAGCGCGTCTTCGATATAGCGTTCTCGGTCGCCGGCCTCGCGGCCGCCGCTCCGCTCTTTCCCCTCATCGCCGCGATCATAAAGATCGACTCCCCGGGACCGGTCTTCTTCAGGCAGACCAGGGTAGGCCGGGGCGAGAGGGATTTCGTGCTCTACAAGTTCAGGACCATGCGCTCCGATGCGGAGCAGAGGACCGGCGCTGTCTGGGCCCAGAAGGACGATCCCCGGGTGACGAAGGCGGGGCGGATACTGCGGAAGTCGCGGCTCGACGAGCTTCCCCAGCTCTACAACGTGCTGAAGGGGGATATGGCCTTCGTCGGCCCCCGTCCCGAAAGGCCCGAATTCGTCGAGAAGCTGAAGCGCGTCATCCCGTACTATTCGGAGCGCCACTCGATAAAGCCGGGAGTGACGGGGTGGGCACAGATCAAGTATCCCTACGGGGCTTCGGTCGAAGATGCGATCGAGAAGCTCCGGTACGACCTTTTCTATATCAAGCATCTCTCGCTATTTCTCGATCTTTTGATCATTCTCGAGACCATCAAAGTCGTCCTCTTCGGCCGAGGGGGAAGATGATGAGGAAGACAGAAGGAGGCACTATGAAACGCATCGGAGCAGTGGTCCTGGTTTTCATGCTTCTGCCGCTTGCAGCATACGCAGGAGACTACGTAATCGGCGACGGCGATACCCTTCACCTCTCGGTGTGGGGCGTCAAAGACCTCACCCTCTCGGTCAAGGTGCGGCCGGACGGGAAGATTACGGTCCCGGCCCTCGGGGAAGTGACGGCGAGCGGGCTCACGCCGACGGACCTGCAGTCCCAGCTGACGGAACGGCTGAAGAGCCTCGTCAGGAACCCCATCGTCACGGTCATCGTCGAGGGCATTACGAACAGCAAGGTCTTCATCTTCGGCAACGGCGTCAGGCCCGGCGTCTTCGAGCTGACCCGGCGCACCACCCTCCTGCAGCTGCTCTGTCTCGTAGGGGACGTGCGGATCGCCGACCTCCGGAAGGCCTATGTGCTCCGTAACGGCGTCAAGATAAAGGAGGACTTCCACAAGCTCTTCATCGAGGGCGATATCAACGAGGACATCACGATCGAGACGAACGACGTGGTCTTCATGCCCGCGTACCAGGAGAAGAACGTCTATGTCGCGGGAGCGGTGAACGCTCCCCGTTTCATCGAGCACCGCGACGGCCTGACCATCATGGACGCCATCCTCGAGGCGGGGTGGTTCTCGAAGTTCGCGAAGCAGAACGACGTCACCATCTTCAGGCGCGACGGCGCGAAGGGGACCACCACCATTCCCGTAAAGGTCAAGAACCTGATGCAGGACGGCGATCTGAACCAGAACATAAAGCTTCTGCCCGGCGACTACATCATCGTCAAAGAGGGCATCTTTTAGGAGGGCATGATGGAGCAGACAGGCCTGGATATCAAGAAGTACCTCCACCTCATCGATAAAAAGAAGCGCCTCTTCATCGGGGTGGCGCTTACGGTCATGACCGTCGTCGTCCTGGTCAGCTATCTGCTGCCGAAAGAGTACGAAGCGAAGAGCACGGTCTTCATCGAGCGGAATGTCATCAACAATCTCGTGAAGGGCATCGCCATTACGCCGTCCATGGAGGAGCGGATCAAGTATCTCGCCTACACCATGAGCAGCAGGAGCCTGCTGGTGAAGGTCATCAACGACCTCGGCCTCGCCCGCGACAGCCAGTCGGAGACCGAGAAACTGGTCGCGGATTTCCAGAAGAATACCGATATCCGGATGAAGGACAAGAACGACCTGTTCATCATTTCGTACAAGTCCGGTGACCCCCGTCTCGCCAGGGATTACGTGAACGCCCTCGTGCGGCGGTATGTGGAGGAGAACATGTCCGAAAACCGCGAAGAGGCGTACGGCGCCAACAGGTTCCTTGCCGAACAGATCAGGTTCTTCAAGGAGAAGCTCGACCAGTCCGACGCCGAGATCATCGCTTTCAGGAAGGAAAAGGGCATCTTCGTCGCCCTCGACGACCGGAAGATGGTCGAGGAGCTCAAGGACGCGGAGGTCGCGCTCGACGAGCTCAAGATAAAGAAACGGGAGCTCGAGGGGCGCCGCACCATGATCCTCAAGCAGATGAAGGAGGAGCGTCCCTACAGCGCCGGGATGCTCGGTCTCGGCAGAGGGGGCGGGAGCATCGACGACCGGCTGCTCGCCCTCCAGAAGCGCCTGACCGACCTGCTGATGATCTATACCCCCAGCTATCCCGAGGTGCTCCGGGTGAAGTCCGAGATCGAGGCGCTGAAGGGACAGTACGGAGGAGGGGCGGCTGCGCCGGCCGCCATCGCAGCGCCTATCGCGGCTGAAGGGAGCCCGGAGGATTCGGATATCACGATGCTCAACCCGCTCTACCAGCAGCTCAGGGAGGAGCTCTCGAAGACCGGGCTCGAGCTTGCCTCGCTGAGCGCAAAGGAGGAGCAGATACGCCGCCTCATGGAGTCGAAAAAATCGTATCTGAAAAGCATGCCGGTCGAGAAAAAGACGCTCTCCGACCTCGAAATGCAGCGGGCCACCAATAAGCATATCTACGAACAGCTCATCGCGCGGCTCGGCCAGTCGGAGGTCTCGAAGCAGATGGAGGTCCAGGACAGGGCGTCGACGTTCAGGGTCATCGATCCCGCCATGATGCCGCTGAAGCCGGTGAGCCCCAATCGGGTCAAGATCATTCTCTTCGGCATCCTCGCCGGCCTCGCGGGCGGGTTCGGGGCCGTGGTGCTCCTCGATTACGCGGACCGCTCGATCAAATCCGTCGACGCGCTGAAGACCCTCGAGCTGCCGGTGCTCGCCGTGATCCCGAGCATCCAGAACGCTGACGAGCTCGCCGAGAAGAGGAAGCGGGATGTGTTCCTCTACAAATTCACGGGAGCGTACCTCGCCTGCATCCTGGCGGTCTTCGCCCTGGAGCTCTTCGGCTTGACCTATATCGATGATTTCATCAGTAACGTCGTCCACCTGCCGGGACGGCTCGTCAGCCTGAAGGACCTCTTCAAAAATATCTTCTAACAGAGGAGAGCGCGCATGAGCAGAATAGAGAAGGCCCTGGAAAAAGCGGTAAAACTGAGGGACGGCAAAGCCGCCGATGCGCCGCCCGAAAAGGCGCCGGCAGCGAGACCGGCGCTCACGAGGGAGCGCGTATTCGACGTGCAGACCCTGGCGGTCGAGAACCCCTACATCATCACGCTCAGCGACCCGGCCTCTCCCATAACCGAGGAATACCGGAAGCTGAAGTCCATGGTAGTGAAGCTCACCAAGCTCGGCGGGTTCCGGAACACGATTATGATCACGAGCTCCCTGGGATGGGAGGGCAAGAGCGTTACGGCCATGAATTTCGCGATAACGCTCGCCCAGGAATACGACCACACGGTGCTCCTCATCGATGCGGACCTGCGGAAGCCCTCCCTGCATACGTATTTCGGCATCGCGCCCGAGGTCGGGCTTTCCGACTGCCTTCTCGATGAGGTCGATATGGGCGATGCGCTCATCAAGACCGGCATAGGGAAGCTCACGCTGCTTCCGGCGGGCAAGCCGGTCAAGAACCCGGTCGAGCTCCTTTCGTCGGACCGCATGCGGGAGTTCGTTTCGGAGATGAAGCACCGGTATGCCGACCGCTACATCATCATCGACACGCCGCCGGTGCTCGCCTTTGCCGAGACCCATGCGATCAGCACCCTCGTCGACGGCGTCATCTTCGTGGTGAAGGAGGGCGCGGCGTCGCTCCAGCATATCGGCAACGCCCTCGACATCCTCAAGCTCAGCAAGATCTTCGGGGTCGTCTACAACGACGCGGGCGTCATAGACCTGAACAGCCGTTACCATTCAGGACACTACTACGGCGGGTATAAACCGTTGCCTGAAAACGTCGCCCGCACCTAGCGCCATGTACGAGAGCTTCTTCAACTTCAGGACCAAGCCGTTCGAGCTGGTGCCCAACCCGGACTTCATCTACCTGAGCAAGGCGCACCGGCGGGCCATGACCTATCTCGACTACGGCATCAAGGAAAAGGCCGGGTTCATCCTCCTTACGGGAGAGGTGGGGTCCGGGAAGACGACGATCCTGCGCGACCTGCTCAAGAAACTGGACGGCCGCGTCACGGTGTCGAAGGTGTTCAACACGAAGGTGACCTCGGAGCAGCTGATCGCGATGATCAACGACGACTTCGGCCTTCCGGTCAAGGGAAAGGACAAGGTGCAGCTGCTCAAGGACCTGTTCGATTTCCTCATCGGTCAGTATGCGAAGGGGTACCATTCGGTGCTGATCATCGACGAGGCCCAGAACCTCAGCGTCGAGCTGCTCGAAGAGGTGCGCATGCTCTCGAACCTCGAAACGGACAGCGCCAAGCTCCTCCAGATCATCCTCTCGGGGCAGCCGGAGCTGCGGAGGGTCCTGTCGCTGCCGGAGCTGCAGCAGTTCCGCCAGCGGATCAACATCAGCTGCCATATCTATCCCCTGACGAGGGCCGAGGCCGAGGAGTATATCTTTCACCGCCTCGAGATAGCGGGGAACAAGGAGGCGGTCAACTTTTCCGAAACCGCCCTCGACAGCATTTACCAGTACAGCAGGGGCATTCCGCGGCTGATGAATATCATCTGCGACTTCCTGCTGCTCTCGGCCTTTGTGGAGGAGACGAGGGAGCTCAGCGCCGAGATGGTGACCGACGTGATCGGCGACCTCGAGCTCGAGAACAAGTACTGGGAGTTCGAGCATGCCATCAAGGCGGTTGCCGGAGAGCAGGCGCCGCGCGCGTTCGGCGAGGAGGAGCAGAAGTACTATGACGAGATCAGGCAGCTGCTCAGCGCCCTGAACCTCCGTATCGACGCCCTCGAAAAGGATACGGCAAAGATGAATCCCGCGATTTCGGGCGATGCCGGGAAGCGGCTCGACCTCTACGAGCGGTTTCTCAAGGAGCATATGAAGAAGACGGACGGGACGCTCGCCGAGCTGAGGCGTCAGTTCGAGGAGTACGGGAGCAGAAAAAACGGCGGCCTCGCCGCAGGCCCCCGGGAGATCAGGCGGGCCAAGAAGAGCTTCTTCAGGCGCTTCGCCGATCTGTTTTAGCGCAATGGACAGGCCATCCGCTCCGGCAATCAGGCCGGCAATCAGAAAGGAAGAGAACGACATGACGGAAACGCAGCCCCTGTGGTACGCCCTGTACGTGAAGTCGCGGCACGAGTTCATGACCGAGGGCGAGCTGCAGCGGAAGGGGATCGATACCTACCTGCCCTCGGCGCAGAAGCTCAGCCAATGGAAGGACAGGAAGAAGCTGGTCGCCTTTCCTCTCTTCCCGGGGTACTGCTTCGTGCGGGTCGCCCCCCGGCCCGAAGCGTTCCTGAGCGTGCTGAAGACGCGGGGAGCGGTGTCGCTCCTCGCCGCGAAGCCGGGCTGTCCTACGCCGGTGCCTGACGAAGAGATCCGCTCGCTCCAGCTCCTTATAGGGAGCGGAGAGCGCCTGGATATCTATCCGCATCTCAAGGAAGGGATGAGGGTGCGCGTAAAGCGGGGTCTGCTGAAAGGGGCGGAGGGTGTCCTGAGCAGGAAGGAGACCTCCTATTCGTTCGTGGTCAATGTAGAACTGCTCGGCAGAAGCATCGGTGTCGCCATCGGCGCCGATGAGGTCGAGGCCGCATAGCACAGAACGCGGGAACGGCAAGAACAGCTCATCCATAAGGGACGACGCCGGTCGTCAGGCTCTTCGCTTCGGCAGTCGTGCGGGGCAGGAGCAGCGATTCCTTTCCTGGCGCACTGCATGCCGTGTGCTCAGGGGCCGCATATCCTCATACAGCGCATCAGCCTTCTCAGCCGCTTTTGTGACTGAGGAGGCGGAGCATTGAGAAAAGATAAGTAAGAAGTAAGAGATAGGGGAGGGTTATTATGAAAGCGGTCATACTTGCAGGAGGTCTCGGGACGCGGCTCTCGGAAGAGACCGTCGCCCGACCCAAGCCGATGGTCGAGATCGGGGGAAGGCCGATGCTCTGGCACATCATGAAGATCTATTACGCCGCGGGAATAAGGGACTTCGTCATCTGCTGCGGCTACAAGGGACATATGATCAAGCAGTACTTTTCCGACTATGCGCTCCATATGTCCGATCTCACCTTCGATATGGAGCACCACAAGGTCTCGGTGCACCAGAACGGCGCCGAGACCTGGAAGGTCACCCTCATCGATACCGGCGAAAAGACGATGACCGGAGGTCGTCTCAAGAGGGTCAGGGACTACGTCGGCAGCGAGACCTTCTGCTTCACCTACGGCGACGGCGTGAGCAATGTCCCTATCCCGGAGCTCGTCGCGTTTCACCGGCAGCGGAACGCACTGGCGACCCTGACAGCAGTGCAGCCTCCGGGCCGCTTCGGCGCGATCAGCCTCAAGGCCGGCGAAAGCATGATTACGAGCTTCAAGGAGAAGCCGGACGGCGACGGGGCGTGGATCAACGGCGGTTTTTTTGTCCTCGAGCCGGCGGTCTTCGACTATATCCGGGACGATGCCACCGTATGGGAGCAGGAGCCGCTCCGGGACCTGGCCCGGGACGGAAAGCTCGCGGCGTACAAGCACAGCGGATTCTGGCAGTCCATGGACACCCTGCGGGACAAGGCCTATCTCGAAGAGCTCTGGAACAGCGGGAACCCTCCCTGGAAACTATGGTAGGAGGATGCGCTATGGAGGTTTTATGGATGCCGATATAACGATCATCGGAGCCGGCGTTATCGGTCTCGCCATTGCCGCCGAGCTGGCGGACCACGGGACCAACCTCTACCTCATCGAGAAGAACGAGACGCACGGCAGGGGGGTCAGCTCCCGGAACAGCGAGGTGATCCATGCCGGGCTCTACTATCCTTCCGGTTCCCTGAAGGGCAGGCTCTGTATCGAGGGGCGCGAGATGCTCTACGCGATCTGCGCAGAGCACCGGATCCCTTTCAGAAAGACCGGGAAGCTGGTCATCGCCCTGTCGGATGAGGAGATGGAGACGGTCGAGGCCCTGGGGCAGAACGCGGTGCGCAACGGGGTTTCGTCGGTAGCCCTGCTCGGCGGGAAACAGGTCGCGGCAATGGAACCCCATATACGGGCATGCGGGGCGCTCTACTCGCCGGAGACGGGCATCCTCAGCGTCCACGGCTTGATGGACTACTACCTGCGCCAGGCGAGGACAAACGGCGCGGAGGTCGTCTGCGGGACAGAGGTCGTCGGCATCGAGCCGGTAGACGGCGGATACCGGCTGAGCACCGTCAACCGCGAAGGCGAGTACTTCGACTTCGACAGCGAACGGGTCATCAATGCAGCGGGGCTCCATTCCGATGCGATCGCCGCGATGGTCGGGAAAGAGTACACGCTCCATTACTGCAAGGGAAACTACTTTAGCATAAATAATGCCAAGAGCGGCATGGTGCAGCGCCTGGTCTATCCGGTTCCCGAAAAGGACCACGTGGGACTCGGCGTGCATCTCACCCTCGACCTGACAGGGAGGATGAAGCTGGGGCCGGACACCGAGTATATAGGGCGTATCGAGGATTACCGGGTCGATAAGAGCAAGGCCGATCTCTTCTACGAATCGGCGGTCCGCTTCCTCCCCTTTATCCGGAGAGAGGACATCATGCCCGATATGGCGGGCATACGGCCGAAACTGCAGGCGCAGGGCGACACCTTCCGCGATTTCGTCATCAGCGAGGACCTCCCGGGATTCATCAATCTCGTCGGCATAGAGTCTCCGGGACTCACCGCGGCGCCGGCCATAGCCCGCTACGTCAAGTCGATCATTTAGAGTGTTTAACGGAATGAGGAGGGGGAGTCGGACAGGCATAGTACATTCGTCTCAACTGCCACCCCGAAGACCTTCCATCTTCGGGGGTCCCGATTCTCGGTCGATGCGACCTCCGAGGCGGGGCAGCCCGGAATCGAGTCGTACCGACCCGCTCCCGGTATTCCCGAAAAGTCTACGACTTTCCGGGAGCCCTCTGTATCTCTATGGGGTCCCCAAAAAGACGGTGTCTTTTTGGGGCGGGGTTTCGCTTGGGCTGCCCATGCCGCTCATGTACTATGCCTCGCCCGACTCCAAGCTCCTTTATTTCGTTAGAGACTCTCAGTATATATATCCATAGAAAAGGAGAACCGGATAATGAACATTTTGATCACCGGCAACATGGGGTATATCGGCCCTTCGGTCGTGGAGCGGCTCCGTGCGTCGCATCCCGGGGCGACCCTGATCGGCCTCGATACGGGGTACTTTGCGCATTGTCTCACCAATGCCGCGATCTTTCCCGAATGCAAGGTCGATGTGCAGTTTTTCGGGGATGTAAGAAAACTCCGGAAAGAGCTGCTGGACGGTATCGATGTCGTGGTACACCTTGCCGCCATATCCAACGATCCCATGGGAAATACCTTCGAGGAGGTCACCCACGAGATCAACTACCGGGCGAGTGTCGCGCTGGCGAAGGCGGCAAAGGCGGCGGGAGCGTCCTCCTTTGTGTACGCCTCGAGCTGCAGCATGTACGGCGCTGCCGACGACAGCCCTCGAGACGAGCAGTCGCCGCTCAACCCCCTGACCGCGTACGCCCGGTCGAAGGTCCTCACCGAACAAGAGCTGGAGCAGATCGCCGATGACCGCTTCACCGTCACCAGCCTCCGGTTTTCTACTGCGTGCGGCATGAGCGAGCGGCTGCGGCTCGACCTGGTGCTCAACGACTTCGTCGCCGGCGCGGTGATATCCAAAAAGATCAGCATACTCAGCGACGGGACGCCCTGGCGGCCCCTGATCAACATAAAAGATATGGCCCGTGCAATCGACTGGGCGGCAGGCAGGAAGAGGGACAACGGAGGGCGGTTCCTGGCGGTCAACGTGGGCAGCAACGAGTGGAACTACCAGGTCAGGGAATTGGCGGAAGCGGTCGCAGCGGTCATTCCGGGCACCGAGGTATCGATCAACCCCGACGCCCCGCCGGACAAACGCTCGTACCGGGTCAGCTTCGATCTGTTCAGGAAGCTCGCCCCGGAGTATCAGCCGCAGGTCGATCTCATCACCACGATCAGGGAGCTGAAGGACGGCCTCGAGGCGATGCATTTCAGCAACAGCAATTTCCGCAACTCACACTTCATGCGGCTGAAGGTGCTCCAGCACCTCCGCGAAAGCGGTTTTTTGACGGAACGTCTCGAGTGGACAGACGGGCGAGACATCTCGACACGCAAGAGCGCCGGGGTGACGAAAGGGGTGGCGGCATGATCTTCAAAGAGACGGCGCTCAAGGGGGCATTCATTATCGAGCCCGAAAAGAGGGCCGACGAGCGGGGCATGTTCGCGCGCGCCTGGTGCAGGAACGAGTTCGAGGCGCACGGCCTCGTCGCTGCCGTGGTGCAGAGCAACCTCTCGTTCAGCAGGAAGAAAGGCACCCTGCGCGGCATGCATTACCAGCTCCCGCCGTACGAAGAGACCAAGCTCGTGCGCTGCACGAAGGGCGCTCTCTTCGACGTGATCATCGACCTCAGGCCCGCCTCGCCGACCTACAAGCAGTGGATCGGCGCAGAGCTGACCGAGGAGAACCATACCATGCTGTATGTGCCGCGGGGGTTCGCGCACGGCTTCCAGACCCTCACCGATAACGTCGAGGTGTTCTACCACGTGTCGCAGTTCTACTCGCCCGAGGCGGAGCGGGGAATCCGGTGGAACGATCCCCTCTTCGGCATCCGGTGGCCGGAAGCCGCGGAGCGCACCATATCGGATAAGGACCGGAGCTGGCCGGACTTCACCCCGGAGTGGCACCTGGGCGCATCGAAACCAGAGACTGCCGTTGCCGCGCTGCCGTAAGGTCTGAACACCACCACCTCATAATCGGGAGGAGATCAATGATAATCGTCGATAGGGCGCTCGAAAAGCGCGAGCACGAAGGCGCTCCCCTTACGGTAGCGCTGGTCGGGGCCGGATTCATGGGGCGCGGTATTGCGCTCCAGATTATCAACAGCGTTAAGGGGATGCGGCTCGTGGCGATCGCAAACCGCCGCCTCGACGGAGCGGGCCGGGCCTATGCAGAGGCGGGAATCACCGGGATCGAAACGGTCGAGACGGTGGCGGGGCTGGAAGAGGCGATCGCGCGCAAGCGCCCGGCGATTACCGACGATGCGCTGCTGCTCTGCCGTGCCGAAGGTATCGATGCGATCATCGAAGCGACGGGGGATGTCGAGTTCGGGGCCCGCGTGGTGCTCGAGGCGATCGAGCACCGCAAGCATGTCGTCATGATGAACGCGGAGCTGGACGGCACCATCGGCCCGATACTCAAGGTCTATGCGGATAAAGCGGGCGTGGTCATCACCAATGCGGACGGCGACCAGCCGGGCGTTATCATGAACCTCTACCGTTTTGTGAAGGGAATCGGGGTGACGCCGGCGCTCTGCGGCAACATCAAGGGGCTCCACGATCCTTACCGCAACCCGACCACCCAGAAGTCCTTTGCGGAGCAGTGGAAGCAGAAACCGCACATGGTCACTTCCTTCGCCGACGGCACGAAGATCTCGTTCGAGCAGGCGATCGTGGCGAACGCCACCGGCATGCGGGTCGCCCGGCGCGGCATGTTCGGTCCTGCGGTCGCGGCAGGCACGCCCATCGATCAGGCAGCGGCGTGGTACCCGGCGGACGCTCTCCTCGGCGGCAGCGGCATCGTTGATTATGTCGTAGGCGCGACGCCGAGCCCCGGCGTATTCGTGCTCGGCACGCACGACCATCCTGCGCAGAAGCACTACCTCAATCTGTACAAGCTTGGCGCCGGTCCGTTCTACTGCTTTTATACGCCCTATCACCTCTGCCATTTCGAAGTGCCTATGACCGCCGCCCGGGCCGTCCTGTTCGGCGATGCCGCGATCGCTCCCCTCGGCGCCCCCTTCGTGGAGGTGGTCGCCGCCGCGAAGAAAGACCTTGCGGCAGGAGAAGTCCTCGACGGTATCGGACACTACATGACTTACGGACTCTGCGAGAATGCGGATGTCGCGAACGCGCAGCGCCTGCTGCCCATGGGGCTTGCGCAGGGATGCACCCTGAAGCGCGACCTGCCGCGGGACCGGGTGCTCACATACGACGATGTGGAGCTCCCCGCAAACAGGCTGAGCGACCGCCTTCGCGCCGAGCAGGACCGCTATTTCACCCGCGCCTGCCGCCCGCACGCCGCAGCGTAGTCCGGGGAGAGGAATCGCGGAGCATGACAGGAACCCTGCGCTCCCGCATCAAGGAGTACACGGGCGCGTTGCCCGACTTCATTATCGTCGGCGCACAGAAGTGCGGCACCACGTCGCTGTACCATTATCTCGTCCAGCACCCCTGCATCTACCCTACATCGGTAAAGGAGGTCGGCTATTTCGACCGGTACTATGCGAAGGGGATCGGGTGGTACCGGGCCCAGTTCCCGTCGCGGCTGAAGAAGCTGCTCGCGACGCATCTCCGGGGAGAACCGTTCCTTACCGGCGAGGCGAGCACCGGCTATATCATAAAGCCGCACTCTCTGAGGAGAATACAGCGGACGCTCCCGGAGGTGAAGGTGCTGCTGATGCTCAGGAACCCCGTCGACCGGGCCTACTCTCATTACCAGCACACCCTGAGGATCCGGATGGAAACGCTTCCCTTCGAAGAGGCGATCGGGCGCGAGGAGGAGCGGATCGGCAGCGCATGGAAGAGAATGCTCGAGGAGGACGATTACTACAATCTGGAAATCGCCTTTTACGGATACCTGCGCACCGGCATGTATGCCGATCAGGTGAGGGTGCTGCAGACGCTGTTTCCGAAGGAGCGCACCCTCATCATGAGGACAGAGGATTTCAATGCGGATCCCGCTTCGGCGGTGAGACGGGTGGTAGCGTTTCTCGGACTTCCGGCATGGGCCCCCGAGCGGTTCGAGCGCCATAATAAAGGAAGCTACGAGACGAAACTGGAACCCCGCGTGAGAGAGAGGCTGGTCGAGTACTTCAGACCGCACAACGAGCGGCTGTCCTCGTATCTCGGCATCGGCCTCGGCTGGGATCGCTGAGGACATTCACCAATAATGACGCAATCAACGACAGGAGAGATACCCGCATGACCGTAAGCAGTACGAGTGATCACGTGCTCCCCGCAGGTGAACCGGGAATTCCCCCGATTATACGGATCGAGCCCTCCCAGGGCTGGGTCGAGCTCAGGCTCAAGGAGGTGTGGAACTATCGCGAGCTGCTCTACTTCCTGGTCTGGCGCGAAATAAAAGTGCGCTACAAGCAGACGGTGCTGGGGGCGGCGTGGGCCGTCATCCAGCCGCTGTTCACCATGGCGGTCTTCAGCATCGTCTTCGGGCGGCTGGTGAAGGTCCCCTCCGACGGCATTCCCTATCCGCTCTTCAGCTTTGCCGCACTCGTGCCCTGGACCTTTTTTGCAAACGGACTGAGCCGGGCATCAGGCAGCCTGGTGAGCAACTCGAACCTGGTGAAGAAAGTCTACTTCCCCCGCCTGGCGATACCGATCTCGGCGCTCCTGTCGGGGGTAGCCGACTTCGTCCTCGCGTTTCTCGTACTGATCGGCATGATCTTCTATTACGGCATGACGCCCACGATCAATGTCGTGTGGCTCCCCTTCCTGCTCGCGCTCGCGTTCGCGACCTCGCTCGGCGTATCGCTCTGGCTCGCTGCCATGAACGTCCAATTCCGTGATATAATGTATATTATACCTTTCCTTTCGCAGCTCTGGTTTTACGCGACACCGATTGCGTATTCGAGCAGCCTTCTCTCAGAGCCCTGGCGTACGCTCTATGGTATCAACCCGATGGTCGGCGTGGTCGAGGGCTTCCGGTGGGCCCTCCTCGGAACGAACACCGCTCCGGGCCCTATGATCGCCGTCTCTTCAGCGGTGACGCTGACGCTCCTGGTAACCGGCGCCTTTTATTTCCGCCGTTTCGAAAAAACCTTTGCGGATGTGGTGTGACCATGAACGATATAGCGGTTCGCGTCGAGGGTCTCGGCAAGCAGTACCAGATCGGCAAGAAACAGGACACGTACCTGACGCTGCAGGAGACGCTCATCAGCGTTGTTACCGGTCCGCTCCGGAGGGCAAAGAGCGTGCTGCGCGGCCAGGGGCTCGGGGGCGCCGAACAGGTCGAGAGCATATGGGCACTCAAGGACGTCTCGTTCGAGGTGAAGCGGGGGGAGGTGGTGGGGATCATCGGGAGGAACGGTGCGGGCAAGAGCACGCTTTTGAAGATACTGTCGCGCATCGTGGACCCCACCGAGGGCTGCGCCGAGATACGGGG